>JAAYAQ010000414.1 GCA_012719295.1 Candidatus Hydrogenedentota bacterium
AGCATACCGGAATCGCCGGAAAAAGGCATGCCGGTCGCGTTATCCGGGGGACAGCGAACCACGAGACCGTGGGCTCGCCCCCGACCGATGCAAACCGGCCTTTGGGGACTCCGGAACGGGGTCCAATGTGAGTCGCCCTGGGCGCAGCCCGGGGATCGTGCGCACCACAACGATCCAACCCCGAAGGGGGTTGAACAAGCCCGGCATCCCTCGCCCAAGATTGTGGGGCTGGAATCCACCCCGGTTCGGCTTCCGCCGAACCACCCCCGCCAGCGGGGGACACGACCCCGACAAGCGTTTTGGAACTCGGCGGTGCTATTGTCTGCCGTCCCTACGGGACTCGTGGTTTGAGGGAGTCGGGGGTTCCCACCACTGAAGTGGTGGGCTATTTTCTTTCGTCCCTGACGGGGCTCAATGTGGACACGGCGTTCATCCCGCTGTCTTTCGTCCCTGACGGGACTCAATGTGTGCGCGGCGCAAGTCCCGTTCTCTTTTGTTCCTTACAGGCTTGGATTTGGGCGCGCCCGAGCCACGGGCTTGGTCCGCGTCTATTCCAATCCGACACTTGCGGGATCGTTCGGAGAACACGGACGATTTCGTCGACGCGGGCTGCGTCCGTGGCGCTGACCACAGCGAAGTCGCGCGGGCAGCGCCGTCCACCACGTCCACTGTGTCCACCGTGTCCACCTGGTCCACAAGAAGATAGTAATGCAGGCGAGAGGCCCGCGCTACCCGAAGGAATGCCGGGCCGGTACCCGGCAACACGGCAATCTCCGTGGCTTTGGGCCTTGGTGTGAGATGTGATGAGGTGAATATAATATCTGCCTCACACAAAGCCGCCAGCCCACCAAGGGGGACCATTCGGGACCGGCCACGGTTTGTGGCGTCACGCGGGTCGGCGTGTACCCCGTTCGGATGGCCCACGAGGGCTTGGGTCCTGCACCGGAGAAGACGCCGGTCAGAATTCCATCTGCTCGAGGTTTCGGAGGCCGAGGTGCATGGGGATGAACGTGGCGGCTGCGGTCAGGAGCGCCGTGAATGCGACGACGACGGCGAAGGTCCACCAGTAGGCCGATGACGCGCCGCGCGAGATCAGGCGTTCCCATTGCAGCATGAAGGTCTGCCCAGCGACCACCGCGGTGATGTAGGCGATGCACAGGAGGAAATTGAGCGTTCCGCCCATGCCGGAGACGATGCGGGCTGGGTTGTCTTCGTTGAAGTTCGGGTAGAGGCTTCCGAGGCCGACGGACATCCCCGCCAGGCCGAGGTTCACGAGGGCCATGCTGTACAGGGACAGGAAGAAGGGCAAGGCCTCCATGTGCAGGATGATGCACGACAGGGTGACGATGGCCATGGAGAACACGGCGGTGGTGGCGACGCACATCCAGTACTTCTGCCAGACCAGTTGGCGAAACGTGAGCGGGGCGAGCCCGAGAAGCCAGAAGCGTTGTCCTTCCAGGCTGATGAGGGGGTACACGAATCGGCTGGTCAGGGTCGCGGTGATCAGCGAACAGGCGCCGAGGTTCAGGCTCACGATGAATGTGCGGTAGGCTTCCGCGTCGAGCATGGCGGACCGGTTGCGGAGGTTGGCGATGTAGACGGCCATAATCCCGAAAAAGATGAGGAACTGGGACCACTGGGTGGGATCGCGCCAGAACAGCTTGATGTCTTTGACGATGAGGCCGCGCGCGGGGTTGGACACTGCGCGGAAGAGGGTGTCCATGCGGCCCAGCAGGCCTTTGTCCATCGGCCTGACGCGCTGGTGGTCGAGTCCTTTCAGGGCCGACCAGCCGGGGTAGAAGAGTTTTCCGGCGGCCAGCATGGCGAGCCAGGAAAAGAAGAGGGCGTTGGCGATGAGGAGCAACAGATCGAATGCGCTCTCCGTGTAGCGTCCGGCCGCGGCGGTCAGGATGCCGTGCGCGGCCCAATGGCTCGGCAGGAAAGGCGACTGGGTCCGGGAGGTCGCGTCGAACACGAGGGAGAGAATGCGTTCAGCGGATTCCTCGCCGGCGACGAATTTCCCGCGGAGGTAGAGGAACACGGCGAGGAGGGCGCCGCCGGCCACGGCGATCAGCACCCATTTTTTCACGATCGGGAACACGCGCGCCAGGAGCATGGTGACCATCGCGCCCAGGGCGGCCGGAATGGTGACGAAGGGCACGAACACCAGCGCGGCGGCCAGATAGAGCACGGGCGATGCGTCCGTTACGAGTCCGTATGCCAGGATCAACGGCGACCCCAGATACGCGGAGGCCCAGGAACTGAACGCAACGCATTCGGCCAGGCGCGCCACGAACAGCGAATGCACCGGCAGCGGACTCTGCACAAGATAGGCCATCTCCCGGGTGCGGTAGAACGTCGAGAACGCGATGAGCACGTTGGAGAAGGTCAGCATGAGGAAGAGGGCCAGGGTCAGGACGGACAAGAGGCTGCCCATGAGCAATCGGCCGAGGTTTAAACCTCCGCCGGAGGGATCGAGCCCGAATTTCTGCAGCCAGTGGAGCCCGCAGTAGAAGGCAACGAACGCGCCGGCCCAGAGCAGCACCACGGCGATGGACACGACCGCCACCTTCAGCCGGGACTGATGGCGAATGGAGGCGATGGTGTGGCCTGCCACGCGCAGTTTGACCCAGAGTGCGGCCCGGAGCGGCGTCATGGGGCGGCCTCGGCGTTGGTGAGTTCGAGGAACACGTCTTCGAGCGAGCCCGGATTGCGGCTCAGCGCCTTGATCTCGTTCAACGAGCCGATGTGGAGCAGGGCGCCGTTGTGAATGATGCCGATGCGGTCGGCAGCGTCTTCAATCACGCTGAGCGAATGCGTGGACATGAAAATGGTGACGCCGTTGCGGGCTCGCTCGCGGAGGAAGTCTTTCACGAATCGGATATTCTTGGGATCCAGACCAACCCAGGGCTCATCCACCACGACGATTCTGGGGTCGTGCAGAAAGCACGAGGCGAACGAGAGTTTTTGCCGCATGCCGTGGCTGTAATCCTCGATGAGCTGGTCGCCCACGTCGCGGATTTCAAACAATTCGAGCAGTTCCTCGGTGCGTTGGGCGGCGGCGGCCTCGGGGAGCTGGTAGAGGCCGGTCACGAAGCGCATGAACTCGCGGCCGGTGAGTTTTTCGTAGAGAAACGGAGTGTCGGGGATGTATCCGAGCAACTGTTTCGCGGCGACGGGCTCCTGCTGGATGTCGTATCCGCCGATGACCGCCCGGCCGGAGCTGGGTTTGAGCAGGCCGGTGAGCAGCTTGATGGTGGTGGTTTTGCCCGCGCCGTTGGGCCCGAGAAAGCAGAAGAACTCCCCGGCCGGGATGCGCAGATTGAGGTGGCTGACGGCGGTCTTCGAGCCGAACCGTTTCACCAGGTCGATGGTTTCAATCATAGGCTCATTGCTCTCCGTCGTGTGATTGAGGCATGTCTTCCCCCACGTCGAGCACCTCAATGCCCAGTTTCCCCAGGAAGGGGAGCAGACGGGGCCAGCGTTCGATGTCGCCCGTGACCAGTTTCACGTGCGTGGCATCGGCGACCGGCTGTCCGAACGTTGGATCCATCCAGACCCATTCCCCCATAAACACCTCGGGCCAGGCATGGTAATAGAATCCGTCCAGCTCGTCACTCCACACCACGCCCAGCGCAATCCGGGTGGGGACGTCCACGGCGCGCGCCAGCGCCGCAAACAGGACGGTATGCTCGTTGCAGTCCCCCACTCGCGAATTCAGCACGTCCAGCGCGGACGGAATGCTGAGGACGCCCTGTTTTTCGATGTTCGCGAAGACCCAGTCGTGAATGGCGCGGGCTTTGTCCCAGGGGGCCTGGCGGTCTCCAACGATACCTGCGGCGGTCTTCTGGATATCGGGATGGCCGGACTGCACGAACGGATGCGGCGCGAGGTAGGGCGTGGCGTCATTGAGGTCGCGGGCGGATTTCGCGGCATCCTCCTGGGACCGTGGCGCGATGACGAGTTCCGCGTTCCCGGCAAAACGCTGATTGGCGTCTTCGGGGATGGCCACCGCGTCGGAGAGCCCCGAGACGCGTATCGTCATGCGGCGGGCGCCGCGCGCCGGACGCTTCCCCGACGGCCGGATGGCGACGGCCAGGATGAGGTCCTGGGGAGTCTCGCGGGCCGCGGCGGCGAGGGCTTCGTGGGACGTGGTCTGCTGCAGGATCAGGCCGAGGGGCGTTTCCGCGCGCAGGGTCTGCCCCTGGTCGTCGATCCAGGCCTTCGACTCGATGTTGTGCACGGTGATGGAGACGACGCGAGCCTTCCGGGCGGCTGCCCCCTCTCCGAGGGTTTCGAAACCGAGGCATTTGACGCGCGCGGTGCCCAAAGTCAGGGTCATGGGATCGAACGCCTCGAGCACGGTTTCCTCTCCAGGGTCCAGGCGGTTCAGCTGCAGGGTGGAGGTGCCCGCGACACCGGCGATGACGATCTCGCGGTCCACGGACAGCGAAAGAGGATAGACCTCGCCGGCCGTGTGGATCCGGGCCTCCAGCATGCCGTTTTCGAGCGCGCCCTCAAACCGCGCGCTGTGTTCCTCCGACCGGACGGCGAAATCGAAGCTGCCGGTGTCGCCCGCGCGCGCAAACCAGGCCGAGCCGCCAAGATGCATGCGCATGGGCTGGCCGAGGAACTGCATTTTCAGGATGGCATTGAGGGTGAGCAGGGTTCCCGGCAGCCCGTCGCGGGTCTCGGGGGCGGTCTGCGAGTTGATGAATCCGAGGGGCTGCTCGCTGGGAGACAGGACCATCATCCAACTGTCGGTGGGGCTGGCGGCGTAGCTGGCGGACATGGACGGCCCGCGGAGAAGCGGCAGGAGTTCGCGGCGGGCCAGCAGGCCCATCATCAGCAGCCAGAAGAGGACAACGGCCGCACCGATCAGTTTCTTGCGATGGCGCCGCAGCACTTCTTGAATTTCTTGCCGCTGCCGCAGGGACAGGGGTCGTTGGGCTTGACCTCGGGCCCCGATCTGCGGATGGGCTGCTGTTTGACGCGGGGACGCAGGCGCTCTCCGGGCTGCTGCTGTTCGCCGTCGGGCTGGCCGGCCAGGGCGAACCGGCTGGTGTCAAACGACGCAAAACTGCGGTCCTGCTGTTTGTCGGCCTGCACATACGAGTACTGCGACAACTTGGCGAACGGATCTTCCGCGGGAGTCAGCACGCCGCGTTCCGCCTGGGTCCGGCGGCGGCGGCGTACCTCGGGATCCGACAGCCGGAACAGGGTCTGGGCGACCTCTTCCTCGATGGAGGCCATCATGGACTGGAACATCTCGAACGCCTCAGTCTTGTATTCAACGAGCGGATCCTTCTGGCCGTAGGCGCGCAGCCTCACGGAATCGCGCAGGTAATCCATGGAATACAAATGGTCGATCCATTTCTCGTCCACGGCCCGCAGCAGGGCCATCATCTCGAGGTCGTGCGTGCGTTTCCGGGCGATGCGGGCAAAGTCCACCTGGGCCTCGTCGCCGCCGATCTCGCTGCGGAAATGCGCGCGAATCTCGTCCTCGAGTACGTGTTCACGGCGTTCATATTCCTTCACGACCTGGTCGACGAGTTCCTCGAACAGGGGCCGGGGCTCCGGTTCGCCGGAATCGGACGCCGGGGGTTCCAGGGAAAACTCGAATCCGAAGATGGCCCGGAATCCGGTGGAAAGCCCTTCGAGATCCCATTCGTCGGGGAGAACGTCGTCCGGGGCGAACTCGTTGACGAGCCGGCCAACGATGCTCTCGAACATTTCGTGAAGCTGCTCGGTCACGTCGCGGTCTTCGAGCACATTCCGGCGCATGTCGTAGATGATCATGCGCTGTTTGTTCATGACGTCGTCGTATTCTTTGAGGTGTTTCCGGATCTCGAAGTTGTATTCTTCGACCTGCCGCTGGGCCCGTTCGATGGATCGCGAGACCATCTTCTGGCTGAGTGGTTCGTCGTCCATCTGCTGGCTGCCGAACCAGTCGAGCAGGCGTTTGACCTTGTCGCCGCCGAACAGGCGCGCGACCTCGTCTTCGAGGCTGAGGAAGAACCGGGTGTTGCCGGGGTCGCCCTGGCGCCCGCAGCGGCCGCGCAGCTGGTTGTCGATGCGGCGGGATTCGTGGCGTTCGGTGCCGACGATGGCCAGTCCGCCCAGTTCGCGCACGCCGTCGCCCAGCTTGATGTCGGTGCCGCGGCCGGCCATGTTGGTGGCGATGGTAATGGCGCCGCGCTTGCCCGCATTTCCGATGATGGTGGCTTCTCGTTCGTGGTATTTGGCATTGAGGACCTGGAAGTCCGTGACCCCCAGTTCCGCGAGCATCGAGGAGACTTTCTCGGACTTCTCGATGGAGACGGTTCCGACAAGCACGGGGCGGCCGGTCTGATGGATTTCCGCGATCTCCCGCACCACGTGGCGAAACTTGCCTTCCTCGGTGGCGAAGACCAGGTCGGCAAGGTCTTCGCGTATCAGGGGCAGGTTGGTGGGGATCTGGACCACCTCGAGCTCGTAGATCTGGGCGAATTCCGACGCTTCGGTGGCGGCGGTACCGGTCATGCCGGCGAGTTTGTTGTACAGCTTAAAGTAGTTCTGGTAGGTGATGGTGGCGACCGTCTGGGACTCGAACTGGACGGCCACGCGCTCCTTGGCCTCGAGGGCCTGGTGGAGCCCGTCGGAGTAGCGCCGGCCCTCCATCATGCGGCCGGTGAATTCGTCGACAATCAGGACTTCCCCGTTGTACACGACGTATTCATCGTCCCGTTTGTAGAAATTGTGCGCGCGCAGCGCCTGTTCGACCATGTGGACGAGGCCAAGATGCTCGGTGAAGAGGTCGTCCACGCCGAGGAGAGCCTCGAGGGTGTTCATGCCGTCTTCGGTAATCAGGACGTGGTGGCCTTTTTCCTCGATCTCGTAGTGCGCGTCTTTCCGGAGGCGGCGAACCACGTCGTCTACTTTGTAGTAGATGTCGGTGCTTTTCTCGGGCCTTCCAGAGATGATGAGGGGCGTGCGGGCCTCGTCAATGAGAATGGAGTCGATTTCGTCCACGATCGCGTAATTGAGCTTGCGCTGCACCCGCATTTCGGGGCGGATCGCCATGTTGTCGCGGAGGTAGTCGAAGCCGAACTCGTTGTTCGTCCCGTAGGTGAGGTCCGCGCGGTAGCCGACCTGCCGTTCGGCGGTGCCCATGTCGTGCTGGATGAGGCCGGTGGTGAGGCCCATGAACTGGTAGATGGGGCCCATCCACTCCGAGTCGCGCCGCGCCAGGAAGTCGTTGACGGTGACGACATGCACGCCGTTGCCGGACAGGGCGTTGAGATAGACCGGCATGGTGGCCACGAGGGTTTTGCCTTCCCCGGTGACCATTTCCGCGATGCATCCGTTGTGGAGGACGATGCCGCCGAGCACCTGGACGTCGAAGGGGCGCATGCCAACGACGCGTTTCGCGGCTTCGCAGACGGCCGCGAACGCCTCCGGGAGGATCTCGTCGAGGCTTGCTCCCCGGGCCAGACGTTCCTTGAATTCGCCGGTCTTTGCCCGGAGCCGGTCGTTGGTCAGGGCCAGCATCCGGGCTTCATGCGCGCGGACTTCGTCGAGCAATGGGGCGACTTTTTTAAGCTGGCGCTCGCTGCTTGTCCCGAAGAGCGAACGCAACATCGAGTTCAACATGCCAAATTGGCCTCCACACGGTCACGAGTGGTACTATGCCGCCCCGGAACCATGGTTTTCTGCACACAGCGCTGATCATACCAGAGGCTTGGGGACGTCACAACATAGGAGCACGGGCCGGAGACGTGATCGCGGTATACTTACTGACGTTGGGCCTTTCTTCGGCGGTGGTGGGCGCGTTCGTGCACGGCCTGTTGTCGCGTCTGGGGTTCGCGCCGACGTTCGAGCTGAGCATCCGGCTGGCGCTGGGCGGGGCGGCGGCCTACGTTGCGGTTCAGTTGCTCTGGGTCACGCTGATCGAGGCGCTCAAACCGACGCGGGCGCGGAAGTTTCTGCTGGCGGAGAGCCTTTCACATCTTGCCGCGCTCGTACTGATACCGTACCTCATGCACCTCCCGATCCGCTGGCCCGACCCGGCGCTGGCCAAGGCGGCCCCCCTGCTGTTTCTGGGAGGGTATGTGGCGCTGCACGGGGCGCTGAAACTGTTTTCCTTCTATACGGCGTTGTACAGCGAACCGTCGGGGCGGCTGCACATCCTGGCGTGGCTGGGGGCCGCGTGTGTGGCGGCCGGCGCTACGGCCATCGCGTTGCAGCAGTGGCACTCGGGGATTGAAGCCGCCCGGCCGGAAACGACCTCGATGCCGGGCATGTACCGCGCGGGCGATGCGTATGCCGAGGCCCGGCCCATTCCAGAAGGGGCGATGGCCCGCTATGACCTGCCCATCTACGACAACCGGGGGATCACGCTCCGTTGGACAAACCCGCCGGAAACCGCTCCGGGCGAAGCGGTGGAACGCGCATATGTGACCGTGGTGATGCAGGGCGGAGACAAGGAGCGGTATGAGGCCGCGGTGACCCTGGCGGAGGGTGCGTGGGCGACCCTGCGCGTGCCCGCCGAGAACATGCCCGCGGGCACGACCCGCTGCACGGTTTTCTGGACGCATACCCCCGCCCCTACCTGGATGCGCCTGCTGGGGTTCATGCCCGTGGTGCGCTCGGACCGGCAACTGCTCCTTTCCGGCCCGCTGCTGCACCGGACGCACACTGAACAGACGCCGCCCAACGTTGTGTTGATCGGCATCGACGGTGTGAGTCCCGGCCGCATGTCGGCGTGGGGCTACGGACGCCGGACCACGCCCCAACTGGACCGCCTGGTCCACAACAGCGTTGCGTTTCAGTACGGGTACAGCCCTGCGCCGGATGCGCACGCGGCCTACATGACGGCTCTGACGGGCGTCAATCCGTTGTGCCACGGCTACTTTGCCGGAGAGCGGGGACCGCTGCCCGACAAGGCCAGGACCCTGGCGGCGCTGCTCCGCAATGCCCATTACGCCACGGCTGCGTTTACGGAGGGCGAATATCGCGGCGACCTGGATTTCGGGAGCGGATTTGAAAACGGGTTTGAGCTCTTCGATGCGGGGTATGCCGCGGAAGACGCCGGCAGCCAGAGCACCCTCGACAAGGCGCGCACCTGGATGGACGAACATCGCGACGTGGCGTTCATGCTGTTCGTGCGGGTCGGCGAACTGGCCGACGTGAAGGCGCGCGAACGGTTGGGCGCCCGCCTCGCGGACAGGCCCGGCGCTGCGAAAGACGCCGAAGTGTACGATGCGGCGCTCGAATCGGTGGATACCCGGGTCGGGGGGCTGATCCAGCACATCCGGGATTCGGAGTATCGCGATAATACCTGCGTGATTCTCTTCGCGCCGTACGCGGCAACCTTCGGGTCCGACGGAAGGCTGGCGGCCGTGGATGTGGCCGAGGAAGCCATGCGGGTGCCGGTTATCTGCTCCGCGCCCGGAACGCCCCGCGAAGACCGGGCCTACCCGGTCAGCCTGGAAGATATCGTGCCCGCCCTGTCGCGCCTGGCGAACCTGTCGCTGGACGATGGCGTAGACGGCAGGAGCTTTCTGTTTGGTCCGGTGGGGAAGGACCCGGTTTCGATGATGGCCGAGCCGTTCCGCCTGACGGTGCGTTCCGGGAACTGGCGCTACGTATGGGAGCCCGGTCCTGCGCCGTTTGGCGAGGCGCCCATGCCCGGGGCCGGGCAGTCGACCCTGTACCGCGTCGGCACGTCGACGCGCAAAGTGCCCATCACCGCCGAACACACGCAGCTCGTGGATGAGTTTCAGAAACGGCTGGCTGAATACGTTCACGCGAGTTACCTGTGGCGGGGATTGAGCGCGGCCGCTTCGGAGAGCGTCTCAGCGTCCGAGGCCCCGGCAAGCGGGGAGCAAGGGAGGTAGCATGGAAGGACACATCACGCGAAGAGAGGCCATCAAAAGCGCCGCGGTCCTGACGGCCGCGCTGGCCGTGGGAAAGGGCGCCGGGGCCCAGGCGGCGAGCGACGATACGCCGGTACCCACAGACGACCTGGCCCGAATTCACGCCCTTCTCGAGGGGAACCAGGCGGTCAAATGGGTGTTTTCGGGGGACAGTATCACCCACGGCGCCCTGCACACGTATGGATGGCGGGACTATCCGCAGCTGTTCGAGGAACGCGTCCGTTACGAGATGGGCAAAGAACGCAACCTCGTGATTCGCACCGCCACCAGCGGGTGGACCATTGATCGGCTGGCGGAGGACCTCGATTGGCGCGTGCTGCAGTTCGCTCCGCAGGTCGCCTCGTTCCACTTCGGAATGAACGACTGCACACGCGGGCCCGACGCGCTTCCCCGCTTCCGTGAACTGTACCCGGACATCATCCGGCGCGTGCGGGAAGCCTGCGGGGCGGCGATCCTGATTCATACGCCCAATCCGGTGCTGCCCAATGCCGAAACCCAGCGGGGACCGCATCTGGAATCGTATGTCGCGGCGGTTCGGGAGGTCGCCGTGGAGACCAGCGCGATTCTCGTGGATCAGTACGCGGCGTTCACCGAGTATGCTCAAAAAAGCAATCTCCACTACCTGATGAACGACGCGCT
>JAAYAQ010000415.1 GCA_012719295.1 Candidatus Hydrogenedentota bacterium
GGCGGGTCGCTCCCCGGGCCTGTGAGACAGCCGGACTAGCCGGTGACGGTCACGTCGTAGGCGATGCGCAGAAACGTGCCCATCGGTCCCGAGGCCGGTTCCTCGCAGAGGCACTCGATGGTCGCGGGGCCCGCGTCCGTGAACGTGTGGGTCAATGCCTCTCCCTGTCCCGCGGGTTTCCCGTTTACCGTCCAGGAGTACTTCCCGTATCCCGGCGCCGCCTTCAGGGTGAACTCGACATTCCGGGGCACCGTCCATTCGATCGCCGGCACCCGGGCCACCATCGTCGAGTCTTTTGCGCTGGCGACCGTCTGGCCCGACCGGGAGGCCGTGTATTCCACAATGGCCAGTCCCGGCGTATCGAAAACGTGGAACAGCCGGGCGGCTTCGGGCCCCTCGGCAACGACGGCATCGTTGACTTTCCAGGTGTGGGTCCCCCCTTCGATGACATCGAATTCCAGCTCGAGGGCCTGCCCTTCGTAATAGACTTCCGGCAGCGAAAAGCTGACCTTCACCTCTCCGAGCGGAGTCACCAGGTTCATGCGCTTGCGCAATTCATCCAGACTGATGCCCATGGACGCCGCCACCCGATCGAGCGTCTCCGGCATCTCGTCCAGCGGGGTGAATACCTTGAGGTTCAGGTTGCCTGAAGGAGTCGTGAGCACCAGGTCGTAACTGCCAACCTCGCAGAACCCGGTGGGAGTGAGCTTCAGCGCGCCGTCCGTTTTTTCGTAACGGAACATCTCGTCGTAGTCGTGACCGCTCGCCCAGAGCTTGACCTCTCCCATCTCCGCGGCGGGCAGGGGCTGGCCGTCGCGCGTGATCGCCGCCGTCAGGGATTCGTCGGTACGGTGAAACACCAGGACATCGGGGTCGGCTTTCAGTGCGGCCGCGAACGCGGGCGCCGCCGCCGCGACAATCACCCAGAATACGAGCGGACCGGCGACCGCCGTTCCCGTCAGATTCCGCATACCGCGCATTTTCAGACCGGCTTGCGTTCCGCGCCGCATGTTTGACACCTCCACCATGAAAGGGCCCTGGTTTTGTTCCACTGGACAGCCCGTGCGCACACGCCTGGAATCCGAAGTCCGCATACGCCGGACAGGCGCCACTAATGATATCAATCCCCGGACGAGGTTCACAGGTTCCACCGTGAACGGGTGACAAGGAAGGAGGAGCCGGCGCATTTCGGCCCTTGCGGACGGCCCCACAGGAGAGGACTTTTCCGACGTCCCGGGGTTCAGGGCAGCCGGAGGGCTAGCTCCGGGCGTCGTCGTGTTCCCGCTCGTACCAGGCGCGCCACGACTCCGCGTACGTGCCAATCCAGTCCAGAACCGCTTGAGCGCCGAGGTCGCGCCGGGCCTTTTCGGACTCGATCCACTTATGCCGCTGGATTTCCTCGCGCTGCAGCATCAGGTATTCCCGCTGGCGTTCTTCCCGCCATCTCAACGCGTGATGCTGCTCCCAATCGTCGAGCGCGTCCTGAAAACTCACTTCCGTGCCGCGGGCTTCAGTCAACTGATGCTGGTGCTGGAGCACCGCCCGCAATTCTGCTTGATTCAATGCCGATCCCCCTGCTGGCCGGGCATACCCCTCATGTGACGCAGTCCCCGTCGAAGCGTCAACCCCCTGAACGCAATCCAGAAACCCGGAACCAGGCATCCTGCATACCTCTCGCTTAAACCTGCAAAACATTACAGATTATAGGCAAAATTGTAACACACTCCGCGTTCTTGTCAAAAAGTTCTCTTGACAAGGACGGGACCATCCGCCGGTCCATTACCGCAC
>JAAYAQ010000416.1 GCA_012719295.1 Candidatus Hydrogenedentota bacterium
GGAATGGCGGCGGACGGCGGTGGTTGCGTCGCGGCGGCGCTTGTCCGGCGACTCGGATGGCGCCGGTCTCATGGAAAACACCAGCGTGGCCGCCCTATACTCGCGTGAGCAGGCGCGATACGCACGCCGTCGGGCAGGCGTGGGGGATCCGGATCGCGCGAGTTGATCGACGCTTCCGTTCATGGAGATGTTTAATATGACAGCAATGGGACGGCGCGCTTTCATTACCTCGTGTGGCATTGCCGTGGGCGGCCTGTCGTCGCGGCGGCAGATATTCGCCGCGCAGACGGCCGCGAGCCCGTCCGCGGGGCGCGCGACGCCGCTGGCCGGCACTTCCCGGCCGAATATCCTGCTCATCATGACGGACCAGCAGCGCGGTGACTGTCTCGGCATTGACGGGCATCCCGTTCTGTTGACGCCGACCCTCGACCGCATCGCCGGGCAGGGCGTGCGGTTTACGCGCGCGTATACGACGTGCCCGTCCTGCATCGCCGCCCGGCGGTCGCTGCTGTCAGGCCAGTTTCCCGCCACCCACGGCATGGTGGGGTACCGCGACGGTGTCGAGTGGGACGCGCCGCCCACGTTGCCGCAGGTCCTGAAGGAGCATGGGTATCAGACGTGGCTGGTGGGACGGAACATGCATCAGTATCCGCCGCGCAAACGTTACGGATACGAGCACATGGTCATCAACGGGCGCGAGGAGGGCGATTACGAAGAGTGGCTGGGGCGCGTCGAGCCCGAGGGAAGCGGGGGCTACTACGGCACCGGGGTCATGCACAACGATTGGACCGCGCGGCCCTGGCACATGCCCGAGGCGTTTCATCAAACCAACTGGACCGTCAACGAGGCGCTGGAGTTTCTGCGCAAACGCGATCCTTCGTGTCCGTTTTTCTTGACCGTCTCGTTCCTGGCGCCGCATCCTCCGCTGGTTCCCCCGGCGCCGTATATGGAACGCTATCTGCGCACGGAGCTGCCGGAGCCGGTGATCGGCGACTGGGCCGAACCGCCCGAAAACGACGGGCTCGGCATGGGACAGAGCGCCTCCCGCGTCCATCTTCAGGGCGATGCGCTCCGGTCCGCGCGCGCCGCGTACTACGGCCTGATCAACCACATCGACGACCAGCTCAACCGCCTGCTGAACCCCGTGACCGGCGTGACGGACGACAATACCCTTATCGTGTTCACCAGCGATCACGGCGAGATGCTCGGCGACCACTACGTGTGGCGCAAGTCGGTTCCCTACGAGTCATCGGCCCGCATCCCGTTGCTGATCCGTCCGCCGGCGCGCATGGGGCTCGCGCCCGGCGCCGTTGTCGAGCAGGCGGTTTGTCTGGAGGACATCATGCCCACCATCCTGTCCCTGGCCGGCATCGCCCCGCCGGAGACCGTCGAAGGCGTGGATCTGTCGCCGCTCATGCGTGGCGAACCCGACGGCACGCGGCCGTATCTCCACATCGAACACGCCCCCCTGCACCACACCCTTACCGACGGCAGGGAAAAGTACATCTGGTTCGTCGCGGATGGGGGAGAGCAGTACTTCCGATTGACGGAAGACCCCCATGAGCTTCGCGATCTTGCCGGAAAACCCCAACACGCGGAGCGTGTGGCGCATTGGCGCCGTCTGCTGGTCAGCGAGCTCGCCGGCCGGCCGGAAGGCTTCTCTGATGGGCGTGCGCTGATTCCCGGAGTCGAGTATGCGCCCGTGGTTCCCAAGACCTGAATGCGGAGGTTTCACCGAAAGGCGCGTATGGGTGCGTTCAGCCGTTTGACAGTGGCGATCCTGGCGGGCTGCGTCGCCGCGGCCGCACCCGGCGACGACTGGCCCCAGTTCCGGGGCGTGAACCGCGACGCCAGGTCGCCCGAGACGGGCTTGCTCCAACAGTGGCCCGAAGAGGGCCTCCAGCCGCTGTGGGTGCTCGAAGGGCTCGGCAGAGGCTACGCGTCTGTCTCGGTCGCTGGCGAAAGGCTGTTTACGACCGGCATGACCGGCGAAGCCAATGAGGGCGTGCTCTCCGCCATCGACCTGTCGGGAAACATGACGTGGCAGACTCGCTACGGCCCCGAGTGGAGCAAAATGCATCCGGGCTCCCGGAACGCGCCCACCGTTGACGGAGACCGGCTTTACCAACTCAGCGGCGTGGGACGGCTCGTGTGCCTGGACGCCGCTGCGGGGCAGCTCCTGTGGGCGCGCGACCTTCCGGGGGAATTCTCGGGCGAGGCGCCCATGTGCGGCTTCGCCGAAGCGCCGCTGGTATACGGCAACGCGGTGATATGCACGCCGGGCGGCAGGGACGCGGCGCTTGCCGCGCTGGACAAGACCACCGGCGAGACACTCTGGACCACCACCGGTTTCAGCGATCAATCCGCCTATTGCAGCCCCATCCTGATCACGCGCGGCGGGCTCCGGCTCGTGGTGACCATCACGGCGCGCCATGTCGTGGGCGTTGAGGCCGACACGGGCAGGCTGCTCTGGAAACACCCCTTCGACACTGACGCGGAAGATCCCAACCATTGCGTGACGCCCGTCTACCACGACGGCATGCTGTACGTCACGAGCGGACACCGCGAGGGCGGGCAGATGCTCGAACTCGCCCCCGACGGTCTGCAGGTCGCGTTGCGCTGGGAGGATGCCCGGCTCAATACCGTTCATGGCGGGCTGGTGCTTGTTGACGGGCACATTTACGGGTCGAACGCCCGGGGCAAGTGGGTCTGTCTTGAGCTGAAAACCGGACTGGTGCGCTATGAAAGCACCGGCGTCGGCATGGGCTCGATTGCGTACGCCGACGGGATGCTCTACTGCTATGGCGACAAAGGCGCGCTGGCGCTTGTCCGGGCCACGCCGGCCGCGTACGAAATCGTCAGCCGATTCAAAATCACCCAGGGCCAGGGCCCCGACTGGGCCCATCCCGTCATCGCCGCGCGACGCCTCTATATCCGCCACGGCGAGTTCCTCATGGCCTACGACATCCGCAGCCGGTGAATATGCACTCATGCGCGGCGCTCGCGGTGATGATACAGGTCCCGGCCCGGGCCGTGGCAGCAACGCCGCCCGGTGTGGACGTCTTTACGAACGGTGCTGCTCAGATTCATTCAATAAGATGTCCAAATTCAGCAAGACAAGACCGGATGCGCCGGAGCACAATACCCGCTGGAATGACAGGCAGTCCCGGGTCTGGCGACTGTCAGGCGAACCGTGTTTGAGAGGATTTCCCCATGAACCTGTACGTGCACCCAATGCTGCTGTTGTTCGCCATCACCGGCGTGGCCGGGGGAAGCGCCGCCGCGCAAGACGTCTATACGCTCGAGACGGACAGCTTCAGCCTCGGCATTGCGGCAAACGGCGCCGTGGCAACGCTCATTGACAGGACCTCGGGGCACGACTACTGCGACCAAACCGCGGGCGCCGCGTTCGCTTCAATTCGAATCGGTGAGAATGTGGTGCGGGCCACGGCAGCGAGATACAGTGAAGGTCGACTGGAAATCGCGTTTGACGACGCAGCTGGAACGGCCGTCTTTCAGGTGGTTCCGGAACATCGCCGTTTGGTTTTCGAGGTCGTTTCGATTTCGCCTGAGACCGTGGAAGAACTCGTTTTCGCGCCGATCCCGCTTACCCTCAAGGGTGACATCCAGGAACCCTTTGGCGTCAGCCCACTGGCGCTGAATCTCCTGACCAACTGCCAGCAGATTCCGGGCTTTTCCTCCGGCCTCACCGGCTTCACCGCCTGCAAACGCTTCGGAATTGTTGGGGCCAGAGGCGCGGTGGTGGCCTGTCCCGCCCAGGAATTGCGCGACGCGCTCAAGGACGCCGTCCTGAGCGCCCCCGAGCTGCCCCATTCTGCCCTCGGCGGGCCATGGGCCCTGGACGGCGAGATGAACCACGGTTCCTACCTTATCGCCATGGAAAGCGTGACGGAGGAGAATGTCGCCCAGTGGATCAGCGTGGCACAAAGCCTCGGCGCCACGCAAGTGGATCTGCACGGCGGACGCGCCTTTCGATGGGGAGACTATGAGGTCAACCGGGAGATCTATCCCGGCGGCCGCGACAGCCTGAAACGGGTGGTGGATGCCATCCACGAGGCCGGACTGGCCGCCGGCCTGCACACCTACGCTTTCTTCATCGCCAAGGATACCCCCTGGGTGAGCCCCGTGCCGGACCCGCGTCTGGATTCCCGTGCCGTGTTCAATCTCGCGGCGGACCTGCCGGAAGACGAGACCACGATCACCGTCGAGGAAAGCACGGCAGGCATATCTCCCATCACGGGGTTTCAGGTACGCAATAGCGCTACCCTCTGGATTGACGACGAACTGATAGTCTTCGGCGCTGTCGAAACGGAGCCGCCGTATGGATTCAGGGGCTGTGTCCGGGGCGCACATGGCACCCGGCCCGACCGCCACGCCAAAGGCGCCGAGGTGCGTCAGCTCAAAGAGTGTTTCGGGCTGTTTGTCCCCCGGGGGGATTCCACGCTCTTTACCGACGTGGCCCAATGCACAGCGGATCTCTACAACGGCTGCGGCTTCGACATGCTCTATCTCGACGCGCTGGACGGCTCCGATATCGTGGAGGGAGGACTGCACGCCTGGCACTATTCCTCCAAGTTCGTGTACGAATTGTTTCGCCGCCTCCACAAGCCACCCGTCCTGGAAATGAGCACCTTCTCCCATCATTTGTGGTGCGTGCGTTCCAGGATGGGGGCGTGGGACTGCCCGATGCGCGGCGCGAAGCACTTCGTGGATTTTCATGTGCTGAGCAACCGGCAGTGGGCCGCGGCGTTTCTGCCCACGCATTTGGGCTGGTGGGGCGTTTTTGAATGGAACGGGATCCAGCCAGAGCGATCGTTTCCCGACGATTTTGAATACGTCTGCGCCAAGGCCCTTGCCACGAACAGCAGCTTGTCCTACATTGTGGGCTTTGTTCCCGAGACGCTCGAACGGGAGAACGCCCGGCGTTTCGCGGCCATCGCCAAACGCTACGAGGAACTCCGCCGGGCCGGCGCCATACCGGAGTCCATCAAGACGCGGCTGGCGAAATTGCGTGCGGAATTCTCCCTGGACCAGCGCGATGACGGCCAGTGGCAGTTCCGTCCGGCAGCCTATTCCAGGCAACAGGTCTCCCGGAATACCGAGCCGTTCGTATTCACCAATCCGCATGGCGCTCAGCCTCTGAAAATACGCATTGAGGCGTTGCTTAACGCGGATGCCTACGATTCCCCCAATAGCGAAGTCCTGGCAGACATGGTGCACGCGAGCGAATTCGGCGGGGCCGAGACGCAACCAGGCGTCACGGCGGCCCTTGAAGCCGTGCCGGGCACTCCGGGCGTCGTGCTTACGGCGCGGAATACCGATGTGGACAGCGGCCGCGCGTGGGCGGTCTTCCGCAAGGACTTTGCCGCGCCGGTCAATCTCGCGGGTAAGGGCCTGGGATTGTGGGTCGACGGGGACGGACAGGGCGAGGTGCTCAATGTGCAGGTGCGCTCACCCCAACATCTCGCGGGAGGACTCGCCGATCACTATATCCCCATCGATTTCATCGGAAGGCGGTATGTTGAACTGATCGAGCCCGAATCCGCGAACCTGACGGCCTACGAGTGGGCCCATACCCACCGCTGGACGGAGTGGCAGAACAAATCCGGCGCCCATGCCCCTTTGCTTTATCCCATGTATCACATTTGGGTGGACTATGCACAGATTGAAACGCTTACGCTGGGCGTCAACAATGTGCCTCGAGGAACGTCAATCCGGCTCGGCGTCGAACCCATCAAAGCCCTTCCTCTCCGCACCACGAAACTGCTGAATCCGGCAATCACGATCGGGGGCAGCCGGCTTATGTTTCCCGTGGCGCTCGAGAGCGGCTGCTACATCGAGTTCGTCGCACGCGACAACTGCAAGGTCTATGACGCCCACGGCGAGCGAATCGCCGAGCTCGTGCCAGAAGGCAACATCCCGGCGCTGCAGGAAGGGGAAAACCGCTGCCTGTTTGAGCATGCCGGCGAACCTGCCCGTGCACAGATCACCTTCATGACCCATGACGAGCCGCTCTGTCCCTGAAACAGAGGCAAGATACCTCGGAGCACACTCAATGCACGGCTGCTCCCGGGTAGATGGGCGTATCGAGGCGGCCGGCTCTTGGCGACGATGGCCGCCAACGCACCAATCGAACCTGTCACATCCCGGACAGATCAGGAACCCAAAACAGGCATAAAAC
>JAAYAQ010000417.1 GCA_012719295.1 Candidatus Hydrogenedentota bacterium
CGGGCATTGGGAGCGTCGAGTACCATCCAGCGGAGGCGGGAGCCTCCCGGATTCACGCTTTTCCGTTCTTTTTCGCTGGTTTCACGCGATCCTGGCGCTGTCACCAGACTCCCAAAGCGGGAAAGGCCCGGATATCGAAATCCCATATTCATTGGAAACACTTGACTTTCTATAATTCTATACGATACCCTAAGTCGCACAACGGGAGCGGATCAGCCTGTTTATACGGTTGGACAGACTCATGTGACGTAGGTGGAGCTATCGGCACGGCATCAGCACAGTCGCAGTGGAGCCGTTGGGAAGACGGGCTGGGGAATGCGGCTGACGGAGACTGAAACCTTTTGGTCTCCAAAGGGATTACACTCTGGGGCTGAAGTATCCGAAGACTGTCCGCTCCGCAAATATGTGTTTGGTGATCAGGTTTCGAAGCTTTCGCAAGAAGTGGTGGCAATAAGCGGTGCAAGAAACCGCGGGCGGAAGGTTCACGCAGCGCTCGTCCCGCAATGTGTGATCCGGAAGCCTTAAAGCAGAGGTGGAATATGACCAACAGCAACGACGTATCTTACTCCGTCAACATAGACAGTCCGATCGCCGTCTATGTCCAGATCGAGAACCAGATTCAATTCGCGATCGCATCCGGACGCATTAAACCGGGATTCACGCTTCCGTCTGTCCGCGAGATGTCGCAGGAGCTTGAGGTCAACCCGAACACGGTCACGAAAGCCTACCGCGATCTGGAACTGCTCGAACTGGTCCACACGCGTCGCGGCGTCGGGGTGACGATTGCCGAGAAAGCGCCGAAGATCTGCCGGGAACGGGTTCGCCCGATGGTGAAGAGCCATTTGGTAGACTCGGTTGCGGAATGCCTCGCCTGCGGGTTGAGCGAGAGCGACGTTCGCAATATCGTGGAGAACACGATCGGCGCGGGCACCCGGCCGTACGAAGCGCCGAAGAAGAAGAAGTAAGACCGGTTCAGCCGGTATCGAATCAACCGCGCGGGGCGGAGATCACCTGCAGGGTGAGCGTCCCGCGCGTTTTTTGTACGCGGCAGGGCACCCCGAACGCGCCGGAGAGCACGGGCGCGCACAAGATCTCGTCGCGCGGTCCCTGCGCGAGAACGGCGCCGTCCTTGAGAACGAGCACGTTTTCAATCCAACCGCCGATTTCCTCGATATGGTGGGTGACATAGATGACGGTGGGCGCATCGGGTGTCGTAGCGAGCGCGCCCAGGTCATCGAGAAGACGGTGGCGCGCGGCGGGGTCCAGTCCCACGCAGGGTTCGTCCAGCACCAGGAGCCGCGGATTGGCGATGAGCGCCCGCGCAATGAGCACGCGCTGGCGTTCGCCCTGCGACAGGGTCGCGTAGGTATGACCGGCCAACGGCGCCCCGTTCATCCGGTCGAGCGCGGCATGCGCACGGGCGCGTTCCGAGTCCGAAAAGGCCCGGTATACGCCGAGGGACGCATCCAGTCCCGACATCACGACGTCCAGGGCCGTGTCGCCTTCGGGGAGGCGGGATTCGATGGCGCTGCTGACCCAGCCGACCGTTTTGCGCAGTTCGGGGATATTGCATTCGCCAAAACGCCGGCCCATCACGTGCACGCGGCCCCGGCTGGGCCATTCGTATCCGGTGATGATCTTCAGGAGCGTGGTTTTGCCCGCGCCATTGGCCCCGAGCAGGGCCCAATGGCTGCCGCGTTCGATGCGCCACGAGACGCCGTGAAGAATGGCCGTTCCCTGGCGGTCAAATCCAATATCGTCAACATGCACGATGGTCATGAGGTCTCCTGCATTCTTGCGTCTGGCGTGATTGCGGCACAGAGTTCAGGCGGACCAGCCTTCCCGGCCCACCAGCGGGACGAACATGCAGCGGATGCTGTCGTATTCGGCAAACCGGTCTTCGGGGCCGCGCACGAGCACCTTGAGCTGCTGCAGATCCCGGCTCCCCACGGGACACACCAGGCGTCCCCCGGGGGCGAGCTGGGACCGCAGCGACGGCGGCAACGCGGGAGCGGCCGCGGTCACGATGATGCCGTCGTACGGGGCGCGCTCCGGCCACCCGAGCGATCCGTCGCCCACGACGACGGTCACGTTTCCATATTCGAGCGATTCGAGCGTTTCCCGCGCGGTTTCGGCGAGATGGCTGAACCGTTCGACCGAAACGACGTCCCCGGCAAGCTCGGCGAGGATGGCGGCCTGGTAGCCGGAGCCGGTGCCGATCTCGAGCACCCGGCTTTGCGGCGTCAGTTCCAGCAATTCGGTCATCTTCGCGACCATATATGGCTGGGAGATGGTCTGCCCGGAGCCGATTTCAAGAGGATGGTCCTCGTAGGCGCGGCATGCTTTTTCGGGCGGGACAAACGCATGGCGGGGCACCGCGCGGAGGGCGTCGAGCACGCGCGGATCGATGATGCCGCGTCCGGCGATCTGGCGCCGCACCATCGCCTCGCGTTCGCCGGCATATGGGTCGGATGGGAGCATGCCAGGGCTTCCGCTACAGGGCCCGCGCCGCGCCGCGTTCCATGGCGAACACGAGCATCGCGACGCTGCGCGCCAGCCATACCAGAAAGAGCGCGGCCAGGGGACCGAAATCGACCGGGCCCATGTGGGGCAGCACGCGCCGTATCCGCTGGATCAGAGGTTCCGTTGCGCGGCCAATCCAGGCCAGCCGTCCGGCATCGGTGTTGATTTCGAGCCAGGGACCAAACCACCGGAGCAGAATCAGCATCATGTAGAGCGTCAACAGACTGAATACCACGTGTGCTGCCATCAGAAACGACACTCCCGAATCCGTTCGTAAACCGCCCCTTGGGGCGTCAGGGTACTGGAAAACAGGGTAACGCCGGTCACCGTGAACGGCGTACCGCAAAAATCCGCCAGGGGCGCCAGTGCGCGCATCAGGCCGCCCGCCTCGTCCGGCCGTCGAACCCGCCCGAGGGTCAGGTGGGGCCGAAACGGCCGTTTCTCGGGTTTGAGGCCGATGTTTGCGGCCGCCCGTTCCGCGATGGCCTGAATCTCCGCAAGGCCCCCGTCCAGGGGACCGACTCCGGCCCAGATGACGGCCGGTTGATGCAGATTGGGGAAGGCGCCCGCGCCCTCGACCGCGCAAGCGAACGGAGGCGTGCCCCGGCACTCGCGGGCAAGCATCCCGCCGGCCGCATTCGCCTGATCCTCGTCGATCTCGCCCAGGAAACGCAAGGTCAGGTGCATGCTCTCGGGCCGCACCCACGAGGCCCGAATGCCCGCACGGCGCAACTGCATGGCCATCTCCTGCAGCTCCTCCCGGGTCTCGTTGGGCAATTCGACGGCAATAAAGCTCCGCATGAGCCGGTCATCCGTCCCGCCGGGCGCGTTCAAACTGGATCCAGGCTTCGTCGTCGGCGCATACCTTGGGAATTCCGATATCGGCGACGACCAGGCGTCCTACGTAGCGTTTTGCTTCGGGCATGACGAGCCCCTGCTTGGGGTACTGAAACGTGACCGTAATGTCGGCGCGAACGCAATTGCCGCAGACTTCCCCCGTGTCGGCATCGAGCCCGGACGGCAGGTCCACCGCGATGGTATAGACTTCGGGCCAGGCATCAATCGCCGCCCGCGGGGGACCGGTCACTTCGCCGTGGATGCCCGTGCCGAGGAGGGCGTCCACAAGCACGGCGCAGTCGCGCAGGGCGGCCACTTCCCTCTGCGCGGCCGCTTCGCTGGAGGCCGCGACGGCGCTGCCGCCCAGATTCCGGTAGGCCTTGAGGAAGATGGCCGGGTCGCCCTTCAATTCATCCAACCCGCCGACGATCACCACGCGCGGCTCGTATCCAGCCAGCAGCGCGAGGCGCGCGACCACAAACCCGTCGCCCCCGTTGTTGCCCTTTCCGCACACGATGCCGACGGGCCCCCGGTTCACGTGTTCGAACACGCGCGTGCCCGCGGTGTTCATCAAGACCACGCTCGGCATGCCCACCTCTTCGATACAACGGCGGTCCGCTTCGCGCATCTGATTCGCAGTCAAAGCCTTCATCGGCGCAACTCCTTCTATCCGGAATGCTCAGCGCGGAAAGAACGGCAGCCCGGACGCGCCCGGGTCCAGGCCGTTGTCCCGGATCACCTGCGCAAACCAGCGGCCGCTTTCCTTCATCGTTCGTTGCAGGGTGGCAAAATCGATATGCACCAGCCCGAACCGCATGGTGCAGCCGTAGGCCCATTCAAAGTTGTCGGTCAACGTCCAGTGGAAATACCCCTGCACCGGCACGTCGTCCTCGATGGCCCGATGGATCTCCGTGAGATTATCCCGCACATACCGGATGCGGCGGAAATCGCGCACTTTCCCGTCGAAGTCCTTCCCGTCGGGCACCGGAACGCCGTTCTCGGTGATGAGAATTCTGCCGGGATTGTAGTCGGCCTTCATCCGCGTGAGGAGTTCGTACATTCCCGGCGTGTAGATCTCCCACATGCCCGAATACTCGTGGCCTTCGGGATACACTTCCTCGGCCTGCAGAGGAAAGATGTCGGGATTGTATTTCATGACATGGCGCGTGTAGTAATTGACGCCCAGGAAATCGAGGGGCGTCGAAATGGTCTCCATGTCTCCCGCTTCGGGTTTGGGCATGATGATTTCCAGCAATTGCCGGACGTCGTCCGGATAGCACGCCTTGTACACGGGATCGAGAAACATCCGGTTGAACACGCCGTCGAAACGCCGTGCGGCGTTACGGTCTTCCTCGGTATCCTCCGCGGGATGCACGGGCGCGAGACTCAGGGTGATGCCCACTTCGGGCCGGGTCGCGGCCGCGGCCCGGATAGCGCGCGCGGCCAGCCCGTGTGACAGCAACAGATGATGGATGGTCTGGAAAGTCGCCATGGGATCCGTGAGACCCGGCGCGTGGATGCCCATGAAATGGCCGAGGAAACTGTGCACGGCCGGTTCGTTGTGGGTGATCCAGTGCGCGATGCGATCGCCCAGGCGTTCGACCACGACCGTTGTATAGTCGGCAAACTGCCGGCAGATATCGCGATTGGCCCAGCCGCCCGCGTCCTGGAGCGCTTGCGGCAGATCCCAGTGGAACAGCGTAGCATACGGCGTGATGTTTCTGGCGAGAAGCGCGTCCACGAGGCGGTCATAGAAGTCGAGGCCCGCCGCGTTGACGGCGCCCGTCCCTGCCGGAATCACCCGCGGCCAGGCAATGGAGAACCGGTAAGCGTTGAGACCCATTTCCGCCATGAGCGCCACGTCTTCCCGGTAGCGGTGGTAGTGGTCGACCGCGACATCGCCCGTGGTGCCGTCACAGACCTTCCCGGGCGTATGGGCGAAGGTATCCCATACTGAAGGGCCGCGGCCGTCCTCGTTCCACGCGCCTTCGATCTGGTACGACGCTGTGGCCGTACCCCATACGAATCCATCTGGAAACCGGAGAAAACTGCCATTTGCCATAGTCGACTACTCCTGGACCGGTACAAATCCCGCCGCATGGCCCACCGCGCGACGCTTTACTCTAGACCATTTGCCGGGGCAGCGCCAACTCGGCGGCGCCGAGGAACAATGCGAATCCGCGCCTGAAACCGCGCACCCCCACGCACGCCGAAACCCTCGCTCCCTTCCCCCGCTTGGGATATACTGGACGATGACGCCGGATTCCGGCATTCAAGGGAGAACAGTGATGACAGCGGAGCGATGTATTCTCTTCATTGCGGCGTCGATGGTGATGTACGCCGCGGCAGTCCCGGCACAGGGGGGCGCGACCGTAACCTACGCGGATTCGCAGCTGACCTTGAGCATCAACGGTAAAGCCCTCGCGGAATACCGGCACACGGGGGTGCCGTACAAACCCTACGTTTCGGTGTTTCGCACGCCCTCCGGAATCAACGTTCTCCGGGACGCCCCCCACGACCATCTGCATCACCACGCCCTGATGTTCGCGATCGCAGTGGACGGCGTGGACTTCTGGCAGGAAGGGAACGCGCCGGGGCGGCAGGTGCACCGCGAGTTTCCGGACTCGGGCGACATGAATTCCCGGCATGAGACCGTCGGATTCGTCGAGCGGCTCGACTGGCTCGGGCCGGAATCCGAAACGCCGCTTCTCCATGAAACGCGTACCGTGGAGATCTTCGACCCCGAGACCCTCGGCGCCTCCGTGATGACATGGGAGTCCGAGCTGAGCGTGCCGGAAGGCAAGCAATCCGCCGCCCTGACCGGCTCGCACTATTTCGGCCTGGGGATGCGCTTCCTGGAATCGATGGACAACGCCGGCGCCTTCTTCAACGCCGACAACGTAAAAGGCGACTTGGTGCGAAGCGATGAGTACGTGGCGCGCTCGCGGTGGTGTGCGTATACCTCGATGGCCGACGGCAAGCCGGTTACGGTGGCCATGTTCGATTCTCCGGACAACCCGCGCCATCCCGCCTGGTGGTTTACGATGAGCACGCCGTTCGACTATCTCTCCGCCACCCTGAACCTGTACCGCGAACCGATGGAACTGAACGCCGGAACGCCGCTCCGGCTGCGGTACGGCGTGGTTCTTTGGGACGGCCACATCGATGCGGCGGGCGTAGAGGCAATGTACCGGAAATGGCTGGCTGCCCGGGAACCGGCCGAGAATCACTGATGCAGCGAGACGAGGGGGACTTGGGCCCGTTTTCTGATAAGGAGGATTGGAACGTGGACAACAGCAGACAGACGAACCGGGGAACATCTCTCAGCCGGCGGACGTTCATCGGCCGGAGCGCGTCGCTCGCGGCGGGCATGGCGGTCGTGAGCGCAGGTCCGGCCATCGCCCAGGCGGCCGGAAGCGCCAGCGAGAAACTGGGCGTGGGCATCATCGGTTGCGGCGGCCGCGGCATGGGCCATATGGGCACGTGGAAATGGCTCGGCGAGAACGGCGGCAACGTTGAGGTCGTGGCGGTGTGCGACGTGTACCGGCCGCGACTGGACCGGGCCGCGCAGGCAGCGGCCAACGCGAAGAAATATATGGATTACCGCGAGCTGCTCGCCGACCCGAACGTCGACATGGTCAGCATCACGACGCCTGACCATCATCACGGTCAGCAGGCCATCGATGCCATGCGCGCGGGGAAAGACGTGTATTGCGAAAAGCCCCTGACTCACTGGAGCCAGTTTGAGGTTGCCCGGGAAATTGCGCGAACCGCCCGCGAAACCGGCCGCGTGTTTCAGTTGGGGACGCAGGGCATGTCCGACCCGGCCTGGTGGCAGATGAAAACGCTGGTCCAGGAAGGGCTGATCGGCCAGCCGCTCCATGCCGAGTGCGGCATCTTCCGCGTAGGCGACTGGGGCGAACGCGGCATGCCCGTTGACGATCCGAACGCCAAGCCCGGCCCGGACCTGAACTGGGATGCGTTCCTCGGCGACCGTCCGAAGCGGGACTTTGACGTCAGCCGGTTCTTCCGCTGGCGCATGTATGAGGACTATGCGGGCGGGCCGAGCACCGATCTGTATCCGCACTCGTACACGCCGGTCACCACGATGCTGGACCTGAAAGCGCCCGCGTACGCCGTGGGGACAGGCGGCATCTACCGGTATTCCCTGAGTGAAACGCAAAAGGAAAACCCCGACGAGAAAGTCGAGCGCGAAGTTCCGGATACCTTCAACATGCTGGTCGACTACCCCGGCGGGATTACGTGCGCGCTCCTGGGGACCCAGGGCAACGGGTTCCAGGGCACGGGCGCGCGCGGTTCGGGCGCCAAAGTGCCGGTGTTGCGCGGATGGGAAGGTTCGCTCACGATCCAGGGCAACGAAATCGTGTTCGAGCCGTCGGATTCGACAAACAAGGAAGCGCAACGGTATCCCATCCAGGGCGAAGAGAACATGGGCGAGTACTTCCGCAAGTTCGTGGAATGCGTGCGCGCCGGCAACCCCGACACGCAAAGCCCGGCCGAGCGCGCCTACCACACGCAGACCGCCCTGATCATGGGGTATCTCGCGCTGCGCGAGGGGAAGACGGTCCGGTTTGACCCCGAGAAGGAAAACCTGATTATCTAGCGCCGCGGAAACGGGGACCGGGTGCGGTGCAATGAATGGCCCCGGGTGCGCTGCACCCTGTGTGCTCAGGAATTTGACAAGGCGCTCCGGGATTTCGCATAATTTCGGTTCGTGCGCGCGAGGGGTTTCCTTCGGGATTCAGCGCATATCGGAATGGACACAACGCAGCCGCTGCGTACAGCTTATGAACGGAGGATTCGACCGTGGCGAAGAAAGAAAACCGCATGCAGGTTATCCTGGAGTGCACCGAAGCGCCGGGCACTTCGCGGTACCACACATTTAAGAACGTGCGTAACACGACAGGCCGCCTGGAGTTGAAGAAATACAACCCGAGCCTGCGCAAACACACGGTCCACCGCGAAAAGAAGTAGCGCGCCAGCCAATCCGACGCAATTTTCGCCGCTGCGGGGCTTTAGAACAGCCTCCAGCGGCGTTACATTTGTCGGAAGCCCCGGCGCGTGTCCGCCCAGGCGCGCGCGACGCGTTCGGCCGCCGCGGCCAGGAGTTCGGGTGCGCGCGCCATCGCCTCCGCGAGGGACATCGTGCCGGACTGGATGGAAATCACCTCGCGTATCCCGCAGTCGTGCACGGCGTCATAGCCGGGTCCGAGGCTCCCGGCAATCGCCACCACGGGAATGCCCAGTTGACGTGCCGCCTTTGCGACCCCCGCCGGGGTCTTGCCGTGAGGTGTCTGGGCGTCGATCCGGCCCTCGCCGGTGATGACCAGCTCGGCGCCGGCAATCCGGGAGGTCAGCTTGCAGGCATCGGCCACAATGTCCACCCCCGGCCGTAACACCCCGCCCGCGAACGCCACCAGGCCGGCGCCAAGCCCCCCGGCCGCGCCCGCGCCGGGCACGTCAAGCACCGGAACGCCCAGTTGCGCCTCGATGATGTCTCCGAAATGCCGCAGCGCGGCGTCGAGTTCCTCAACCACTTTCGGCCCGGCGCCTTTCTGAGGGCCATAGACACGGCTCGCGCCGGTTGGACCGCAGAGCGGGTTGTCGACGTCGCAGGCGGCCTCGAGCACGCACTGGTTGAGCCGGGGATGCCGTCGCGAAAGGTCAATCGTTGCCAGCCGCGCCAGGGCGGCGCCTCCCCAGGGCAGTTCGCGGCCCGCTGCGTCGCGGAGCGAGACGCCGAGGGCCTGGGCCGCGCCCGCGCCGCCGTCGTTGGTCGCGCTGCCGCCAAGCCCGATGATGATGCGGGAGGCCCCGCGGTTCAGGGCATCGCAAAGCAGTTCGCCCGTGCCATATGTCGTGGCAATACGCGGATCACGCTCTTCGGTGCGCACGAGGGGAAGACCCGACACCGCGGCCATCTCGATTACGGCGCTTTCTCCATCGCCGAGCAGGCCGTATCGTGTTGCCACCGGCGTGCCCATGGGCCCGGTCCCCGTCAATTCCACGATGCGCCCGTTCGTCGCTGCGATGAGGGCGTCCACGGTGCCCTCCCCCCCATCCGCCATGGGAACGCAAACCGTGACGCAGTCCGGGAGCGCGCGACGGACGCCCTCCTCAATAGCCCCGGCTACCTCGTCCGCTGTGAGGCATTCCTTGAACGAATCCGGCGCAATGGCGATCTTCATAGAGTGTTCCCGGAGACATGCGCTTCCATTCGGTGCGGGCCATTCGGAGAGGCATTGTGCCGTCCGGCATGGGGATTGCGCAAATCGCCGTGGTATGATGCGAAGCACGGCGGCAGCAGTCCTGCCGCCCCGGGGAACGCCTGATGCCCGATGTACCACAAAGAACACCCAAGCATGGCGCTTATGCGATGCCACGCCGGGAACCGGTGCGCGCCGCTGCGCCAGCGCTGGACCGCTGATGGCCTTGCCCGGACCCGTGAAACGTTCCCGCATGACCGTCGTGGTCCTGGTGGCGGCAGTGTGCGCCACGGTATTCCTGGGACATGGCGTTCTCGGGGTCGCGTTTCTGAGCGACGACGTTGCGCTGGTCACGTGGGGCCGGGAGGCCGTTGGCCCCGCGTTCTGGAAACCCTGGCTGGGCAACCGGCTTACGGGCGAGGCCGGCTCCCCGCCGTACTACCGGCCGCTGACGCTGCTTTCCCATGGATGCGACGCCGCGCTGTGGGGCTGGACGCCTTCGGGTCATCGCCTCACCAACCTGCTGCTGCATTTTGGAAACACGCTGCTGGTCTTTGCACTGGTGCGGGTGGCCCTGCCTGACCGGCCCGGCGCACTGGCCTTCTGGACCGCCCTGTTGTTCGCGATGCATCCCGCGCACGAGACCGCGGTCTGGTGGATATCGTGCCGCATGGAGCTTCTGTGTGCGTTTTTTTACCTCGCTTCGGTAACGCTGTTCGGCGTGTTCATGACGAAACGGAGCGGCTGGCTGCTGCTGTTGAGCGTATTGTCCGGAGTACTGGCGTTCACCGCCAAGGAAATGGCGTATACCCTGCCGTGTATCTGGTTCGGGCTGGCCCTGCTCAAAACGGACGCGCCGTCTCCGCGTTCCCGTTTGCGAGCAGCGGTCGTTTGCACATTGCCGATGCTCTTCGTCGCGGCGGGATTCATGGCGCTGCGGCTGACGCGCATGCCCGCGGAGAATACGCTGTTCGCGCTCGATGTCACGCCCGGGCATGTTCTTACGGTCGCCCGCCTGGCCGTGCGTTATCTGGTGTTTCCGTTCCATCTGTCGCTGCGGGAACTCGTCCGGGAGCATCCGTGGGGCGTGCTGGCCGCACTGGCCGTGCTGGCCAGTCTGTTTTGGCCGTTGCGGCGCCGCCTCTTCTCGCTTCCGGCAGGGGCGGGAATGGCGTGGATGATTGTTACGGCCCTCGTGCTGATCCGTACCATGAGTCCATGGACCCTGTACCTGCCCTCGGTGGGATTCTGCCTGGCCCTGGCGGGGTGTGCGCCGACAGGGCCGGGGCGCCGGGAATGGACCGCGGCGGTCGCGATGCTCGCGGTACTGTTCGCCTATACACTGCAGCTCGAGACGCGCAAGACCGCCTGGAAAGAGACGGATCGCGTGACCCGCGCGTTTATCGACGATTTCAGGCACGCCGTCGCCGCAGAGGGGATGCACGACCCGGTCGTGCTTTGCGTTCCGGGCGCGGTCGCCGATGTTCCGGCGCTGCTGCACTATTTCGAGATGCGGATGCGCCTCGAGACCGGCCGGCAGGATCTGGACCCCGCGGTCCTGGCATACGTAATGCTTCCGGCTGAGCCCGCCCGCCGGGGAATCGCGGTCGAGAAAGCAGACGCGGCGTCCTGGCGCGTGACACCGGCCGATCCTGCCACGACGTTTCTGTTTCCGCACAAGGGCTATGAGTTTCAGCAGTATCCGTCAGACACGCTCATCGAGATGCCGTGGGGGCTTGTGACCCTCCGCGGAGACAACGTCGCCGGAGAACTCACCGCGCTCGACGTCCGGCCGAACTCAGCGGCAATCGAAGCGTGGCGGGAGCGGAAATGGTACGCGTTCGACGGGGAGCACCTCGTTGCGCTGCCTCGTGAATTCGCGCGTTCGAACGGGGACACGTAATCGCGTCGCAGGTGAATCGAGTCCCGAAGGGACAAAAGAGAATAGCCCCGGGTTTCAACCCGGGGATTCACGTCGCGCCCAGATCGAGTCCTGTAGGGACGACAGAGTCCGCATTAGATCCCAGATGCATCTGGGATCACATTCGATCCCGTGCCGTTTGA
>JAAYAQ010000418.1 GCA_012719295.1 Candidatus Hydrogenedentota bacterium
CAACTCCTGTGCCGGCGTTACGATGCCATTCACGCCTGTGATTTCGACACCGTGGCGCCGGCCCTGGCGGCCCGGGTGCTGCGGCGAAAACCCGTGGTGTACGACATCTACGACTTCTATTCGGTAAAGAGCGAGACCATTCCCCGGTTTCTCAAACGCCTTTTCCGGAAAGCGGAACAGGTCTGCGCGCGCCGGGCCGATGCGGTCATCATCGTCGACGAAGGGCGCACCTACCTGTTCGGCGACAAGCGGCCCGGCAACCTCGTGGTGGCCATGAACTGCCCGTACGATGACGTTCAGCCGGAATGGAAGAAAAACCCGCCGGACGCCCCGTTCACGATCTTCTATGGCGGGCTCATCACTACCTTCCGGGGGATTGAGAAGCTGGTCCGGGTCACGGAAGGACTTGAGGGGGTCCGAGTCGTTATGGCAGGCTGGATCACCGACGAGCGTTACCGGGCCCTGCTCGACGCCGCTCCGCATGTGGAGTACATCGGCCTGGTCGACTATCCGGAGGCCCTGCGCCGGACGTATGGAGCCGACGCCGTGTTTTCGTACTATGATCCAGCGCTCGAGATCAACCGCACGGCCAATTCCTCGAAAATGTTCGACGCGTTCATGTGCGGCACGGCGGTGCTGGCCAATGAAGAGCCTCCTTCCGCGAAGATAGTGCGGGAGGCCCAGTGCGGTTCCCTGCTGCCGTTCGAGGACGACCGCGGTTTGCGCGAAGTCATTGTCCGATGGAGAGATGATCGCCGCCTGGCGGCATCGTTCGGACAGAACGGCCGGCGCCTGTTTGAGCAACGCCTCAACTGGGAGACGGTGCGGGAGACGATTTTGGACATCTACCGGAATCTGGGGTTGAACTCCGCATGAAGCGCATTCTGCTCATCATCGGCACCCGCCCCGAGACCATCAAGATGGCGCCCGTCTACCATGCCCTGCGCCGGTGCCGGGAATTCGAGATTCAGGTCTGTTCCTCGGGCCAGCACCGGGAGATGCTGGACCAGATGGTCCGTTTCTTTGATCTGCGAATCGACGAAGAGCTCAACGTGATGCTCCCCGGACAGGACCTGTTCGACATCACGGCGAACGTCTTGTCCGGGATGCGCGAGGTCTTGCGGCGCCTCCAACCGGACATGGTGCTGGTCCAGGGCGACACGACCACGGTCATGGCGGCTTCGCTGGCGGCGTTTTACCTCAATATCCCCGTCGGGCATGTGGAGGCGGGACTGCGCACCGGACAGATCCGGGACCCCTTTCCCGAAGAGCTCAACCGGATCGTCACCGACAGTCTCAGCAGCCTCCATTTTGCGCCGACTGAGAACGCCCGCCAGGCGCTGGTGCGCGGCGGAGCGCCGGAATCCAGCGTGCATGTCACCGGAAACACCGTTGTTGATGCCCTGCTCTGGGCCTGCGACAAACTCGCCGGCGAGCCCTGCGCCGCCCTGGATACCGGCCCAATGAAACGATGGATTCTGCTCACCACGCACCGCCGCGAGAACTTTGGAAAGCCCATCCGCGCCATTTTCAGCGCGGTCAAGCAACTGACCGCCAAGTATCCGGACCTGCATGTGGTCTACCCGGCCCATCCCAACCCGAACGTCCGCGAAGCGGTGGCGGAGGAGCTGCAGGGGGCGCCGCGTGTGCATGTCCTGGAGCCGCAGCCGTACCCGGAATTTGTGAAACTGATGCGCGACTGCACGCTCATTCTGACCGACTCGGGAGGCGTGCAGGAGGAAGCGCCGAGCCTCGGAAAACCGGTGCTGGTCTTGCGCGAGACCACGGAGCGCCCCGAGGGCATCGCGGCCGGCACGGCCCGTTTGATCGGAACCGATGCGCAAACGGTCGTGGCAGAGACCTCGCGACTGCTCGATGATCCCGCGGCGTTTGCCGCCATGGCAAAAGTCGCCAATCCCTACGGCAACGGCAGGGCCGGAGAGGCCATCGCCCGGTGCCTGCGCCACTATTTTGAACCGTGAGATGAGGGGGAATCGCGCATGACGAAGCGACCGGCGGCGCGAAACCGCGGACGATGAAGATACTCTTTCTGACGCCCCGGCTGCCGTATCCGCCCGCGGGCGGCGACAAAGTGACGGTGTACAGCCATATCCGTCTGTTATCGCCGTGCGTGGAATCCATCCACGTCCTGTCGCTGATCGAGCATCCCGGCGAAACAAAACTCGCCCGGGATTTCGAAGCCGGGTTTCCGAATCTGACCGTCGATACCGTCCACCTGTCCCGGAACCGGTCCCGTTTCAACGTGGCGCTGGGGCTGGCAACATCCGCTCTTCCGCTGCAGGTTCACTACTACCAATCGAGAGCGTTTGCCCGGCGGGCGGCCGAGCTGGCCCGGGAAACGGCCTTCGATGCCTGCTACGCCCATCTTGTGCGGATGGCGCCCTATGCCGGCGCCCTTCCGATCCCCGTGAAAATCCTGTGCATGACCGACTGCCTCACCCTTCGCTATGAACGGTCCGCCCCCTATGCCACGGGGATTGCGCGCTACGTCGAGCGAATCGAGCGAAAGCGCATCACGCCCTTCGAAACCGGCTGTACCGGGCAGTTTAACGCCTCCATCGTGGTCACCGGGGTCGACCGGAACAGATTGCTCGCCCTCGGCGCCCGGGGACCTGTTGTCGTCGTGCCGTTCGGCGTCGATCTGAGCAAGTTCACGGTCGAAACCGACACGCCGCGCGCCCCGGGCACGGTCGCGTTTCTCGGCAACCTGCACAGCGCTCCCAACCGCGACGCCGTGCGTTATTTCGTCGATCAGATCTGGCCGCGGGTCCGGCAGCGCAAACCGGATGCGCGGTTCCAGATCATCGGGATCAATGCGCCGGACTGGGTGACCCGTCTGCACGGCAGAGACGGGGTTGACGTCGTGGGCGCCGTCGACGATGTCCGCCCATTTCTGCGCCGTGCCCAATGCACGGTGTGTCCCATGCGGATCGGCGCGGGCATTCAGACCAAGAATCTCGAGTCCCTGGCCCTCAAGACTCCCGTCGTGAGCACCCGTATCGGATTCGAAGGGCTGGACGCGCCGGAAGGGGACGGGGTGCTCGTCGCCGATGCCCCCCACGAGTTCGCGGAGCATGTCCTCCGGTTTCTCACGGATCCAGCGGAGCGGGAGCGTCAGGGCGCGGCCGGCCGCAGAATCATCGAGGAACGGTATGACTGGAATACCCGGGCTCCGGTATTGTATGCCTTACTGACCGGAGACATGCCCGGTGCGGGAGTAACGACGACGTCATGACCTGGCAGGCGCACATGATTCCCTTCCTGGCCATTTTTGGCGCGGGATTCGCCGTGGTTCTGCTGCTCGAGCCCCTGGTCCTCCGCTACGCGCTCAAGCGCGGCCTGGTCGACCCGCCCAACTGGCGCAAGGTGCATACCGGCAGCGTTCCACGCATCGGCGGGGTGGTCTTTCTTCCCGCATTGGCCGTCTGCGCCGCGCTCATGCATGTTGTGTGGCCGCAGTATTGCCAGCCGCACTACTGGGGCCTGCTTGTGGGCCTGTTCGTCATCTCCCTGGCGGGATTCTGGGACGACCTCTCCGACATCCGGGCCCTCACCAAGCTGGCCTGTCAGTGCGTTGCCGGGGCCGTTCTGTTCTGGGCCGGTTACCGGTTTCAGGCCGTCATGAACCCCTGGAATTTCCGCGTCATCGAGCTCGGGTTTATCGACTTCTTCCTGACGGTCCTCGCCGTAGCGGCAATCATCAATGCGATCAATATGCTGGACGGACTCGACGGCCTTGCCGCCGGCTGCACGCTGATCATGGCGGCCTTTCTCCTGATCAACAAGGTCTCACAAGGCGACGGCCTCTCAGCGGCCATGTGCGCGGGTGTGATGGGCATTGCCGCGGCCTTCCTGTTCTTCAATTTTCATCCGGCGAAAGTCTTCATGGGCGACACCGGCTCCATGTTTCTGGGCCTGTTCCTCGCCTCCGAAATGCTGGACGCCGCCTCCCATGCCACCGCCATGACCACCATCCTGCTGCCGCTGGTGATCCTCGGCATCCCCATCTTCGACATGCTGCGCATCATGGCCACCCGCGCCCGCAACTCCGGCAAGGTCTTCTCCGCCGACAAGACCCACATCCACCACCGTCTGCTGAGCCTCGGACTCTCGCACAAAGAAGTGGTTCTGTTCATTTACGCGTTGAACGTGTATATGGGCATCATGGCGCTGATTTACCGTCACGTCGCGCTGAATTACCGGATTCTGTATCTCTTCAACATGGTTCTTTTCCTGTTCATGGCGTTTTACCTCATCGGCCGCGATCACCGAAAAGACCTTGACCGTTAATCACCAACACCTTCCGGGAGGACACACCATGGAAACCATCGCATACGGAGGCTGGCCCAACTGCATCCGCCTGGCCAGCGGGCCCATCGAGCTCATCGCAACCACCGATGTCGGCCCGCGCATCATCCGCCTGGCCTTTGCCGGAGGACATAACCTGTTCAAGGAATTCCCCGAACACCTTGGCAAGACCGGGGGAGACCAGTGGCGCAGCTATGGCGGACACCGTCTCTGGCACGCCCCGGAAGCTATCCCGAGAACCTACGAACCCGACAACAGCCCCGTCCAGACCCGGTGGGACGGCAAATGCCTCGCGCTCTCCCAGGACGTCGAGCCGTCCACCGGCATACGCAAAGAACTGCGCATTCGCTTCCTCGAAGATGGCGCCACAATCCGGCTCGAGCATACCCTGACCAACACCGGCCCCTGGGAGGTCACCCTCTCGCCGTGGGCGCTCTCCGTGATGGCGCAGGGCGGACGGGCCATCGTCCCCCACGAAGAATTCATCTCCCATACCGACAAACTGCTGCCCGCCCGGCCGCTGGTGCTCTGGCACTATACCGACATGAGCGACCCGAGATGGGTCTGGGGAAAGAAATACATCCAGCTAGTCCAGGACCCGCAGGCCGGGGAGGAGTGCCAGAAGGCGGGGCTTCTCAACAAGCAGGGCTGGGCGGCCTATGTGCTGAACGGGGCCGTTTTTGTAAAGCGTTTTCCGTTCCTGGACACGCTGCCCTACCCGGACTACGGCTGTAACACCGAATTGTACACCGACGGCGCCATCCTCGAAGTCGAGACCCTCGGCCCGATGACCCCGCTGGCCGCCCACGGCGGCTCGGTGACCCACGTCGAGCATTGGGGCCTCTTCAAAGCAGCCATACCGGAAGACGAAACCGGAATCGATGACGCCCTGCTGCCGCTGGTGGAAAGAGTTTTCCCCGTCTGATTGGGTTAAGCGCGAAAGTGCTTGACAAGTTCTGGCCGCAAGCATAATCTAGCCCGTGATGGGTAATACTCGCAGGGGGTATGCCCGGTCATCTTGTGGGGCCGCACGCGGTCCGTATGCTGAACGTGGTATTGGGCGTTCCGCCCGGGTCAAGGCCTGGATCCGGTAGGGCGAAAGCGTTCAGCATGGGACGCGAGCAGCTATCGCGCTGCGGCCAGGGAGGTCGGATGACGGGGAAATGGGGAGTACGGGAGGGCAGGGGGAGTCTGTCTTGTCTCCTGCCATGCGCGCATTCGCAATCCGTCTGTATTCATTCCACACAACCGTCGCCCATGCCAGGCCTGGAAAGGGGGACAGGGACCCAAGCAGTACCGTTTCCGGCAATGGTCCGGCCCAGAAGTACGTTTCTCACGCCAACTCTACGGAGGAACCACCTATGAAACGTGTGATGTTTGCCGCAGCGGCGATGGCGGTCCTGTGCGTGATGTCCCCCGCCTACGCCAACTACCTTATCGTCACGCAGATCGGCGAAGGGACGGTAAGCCCATCCGTTGGAAGTCACTACTATGTCTACTACACCAAGGTCACGCTCACGGCCACACCGGCGCCCGGCTGGGTGTTTGACCGCTGGGAGGGCGACTTCGAAGGACGGCCGAATCCCTACACCTTCCGTTCAACGAGCGACAAGTGGGTGAGCGCCATTTTCAAACCCGCCACCCCCGGCTTGTCGGAGAATGCGCTGGTTGAATATGTCGGCGCCAACGACCCCAACTCGACGTTCAGCGTGATTGACCGGGATGACCATGTCGGCTGGGAAGGGTACGAAATGACCGTGACCTCGCAGACATGGCGGACCACCGCGGAGGTCGACCGGCCCTTGTGGGAGCACGACATGGTGATGGTAGTGCCGTGGTTCCACGGCGACAAAGTGATCTACCTGATTAACGGCGGATCCAACCCCTTGAAGTACCCGACTCCCGACAGCCTCTTTGCTACCGTAGCCATCGGGCTTGGCTCGTGCTACGCCCAGATCGACCAGGTGCCCAATCAACCCCTCTATTTCACCGACGAGGTTGATAACCGCCGAACTGAAGACGAGATCCTCGCCTACAGTATGGACAAATGCCTGGACACCGGAGACTGGACCTGGCCGGCCCATTGCGCAATGGTCAAAGCCGCGGTCAAGGGAATGGATGCCATCCAGCAGACGCGGGACACGCTGGACAAGTTCATTGTGCTGGGCGCGTCCAAGCGGGGATGGACAGCCTGGCTTACCGCCGCGGTGGATCCGCGCGTAGCGGCCGTCATTCCCATCGTGATCGACGTGTTCCAGTTGCCGAAACAGGTCGAGCACCACTGGGAAGCCTACGGGCTGTATTCGCCGGCCATCCAGGACTATGTCGACTTCGACCTGTTCTGCCGTGCGGCGAATGACCCCTTGGCCCCGGATCTGCTCAACATCGTGGATCCCTACACGTTCATCTCAAACTTCACGATGCCGACGCTCATCCTGAATGCCTCCGGGGACCAGTTCTTCCTGCCGGATTCCTCGAGGTTCTATCTCAGCGAGCTCCCGAACCAGACCGACATGCGCCTTCGCTACTTCCCCAACAAGGACCACTACATGGAAGGCGTTCTCGACGATTACGACAATCTCTGGCAGATTTTCAGCTGGGGATTCAATCAGGTGTATGGATACCAGAATCCGTACATCAACTGGACGGTCGACGCCAATGGCGCCATCATCGTGACGCCGTCCAAGACCCCGGATTCGGTGAAGTTGTGGCAGGCCACCAATCCGACGGCACGGGATTTCCGCCTGGAGTCGGTCGGCCCCATCTACACCAGCACGGACCTGTCGCCGCAGTCCAACGGCACGTACGTCGGGTATTGCCCGCCGCCGGCCCAGGGGTGGACCGCCTACTTCGTCGAGGCGGATCTCGGCGCCCAGACCTTTACGACCCCGATCCGTGTCACGCCGGATATCGACCCGTATGACGGGATGGGCTGCTGGGAGTAGTCTCCATTCCCCGCATGCCCGTCCGGCACAGAAAACGCCCCGCCCCGCGCTCGTTACGGCGCGGGGCGGGGCTTGATTTTGCCGCCGTTCACCGCCGGGCATCCGGTCAGCACGGCCCAGTCGGCCGCTACCGGGTCAGGGCAACCACCTTGCCGTCGTAAACCAGCTTGTTGTTGACGATGTCGATATAGTGGACCTCGTCCGAGCCGTCTTTGTAGATCTTGACCCTGTCGCCCTCGATAGTCCATTTGGCACGCACGTTGCCGTTCATCTTCCATTCGCCGTTGGGGGCGAATTCAACGACGAGTTGCGCATCGCCAAGCTGCTGGATCTGCTTGCATCCGGTAAGGGTCTCCACGGTGATCGGCTGTCCCCCAAACGGATCGCCATTTTCCGGCGCCGCCTCTGGAACCGTACTCGCGGGCTCCTCCGCCACGGCAGCCGGGTCCTGCTCGGGTTCGGGGCCGGGGACAGGCGCGGGCGCCGCGGCCGGAGGCACAACTTCTATAACGGGCGGAGGAGCGGCGACCGGGGCCGTTTCCCTGACCGGTTGCACTGTTTCCGGAACGGGTTGCTCCGCCAGTCTTGTCCAATAGACCACGCCAACGATGACACACACCAGGATGACAAGAAACAGACCAATCGTTGTGCCTCTCATGCTTCCCCCTTCCCCCAGGCATGGCCCGGGCATCACCTGCGACCATCGGGCCAGACCAGCGTACACGCGGAATTCGGCATCCGTCAAGAAAATGAGCACTCCGCGGCAAATGCCGGATCCGCCTATACGTGCTTGACTACCTTCTCCCTTTTATGTTATATATGCCCGCATTGATCTGCGTTAATGATTTTTGGGGGAAAGGAGGCGATGCCCAGAGTGACCTGAACTGTTCTGTGGAGTTTGCGGGGGCTTAAACGTACAGAGGTTGCGTGTCATGAAACGGAAAGGCTTTACACTGATAGAATTGCTGGTGGTGATCGCGATCATTGGCCTGCTGGCCGCGATTCTCCTTCCGGGGCTTGCGCGTGCGCGCGAAGCCGCCCGAAGGGCGTCCTGTGCGAACAATCTGAAGCAGTTGGGCCTGATCTTCAAGATGTATGCCAATGAAGCCAAGGAGCAGAAATGGCCGCCGCTCATGCCCTTCATCACCGAGAACAGGAGCGGCACAGGCGCCGTTCGCGCGGGGACGGGCACCCATTTCCCGCCGCCGCTCTGTGAGAAGGCCAACGATCGGAAGTGGTGTTTCAATGCCGTGGCCGTTTACCCCGAGTACTTGACGGACGCCCAGGTGTGTTCCTGTCCGTCCGATTCGAGTGCGGGAAAGGTGCCGGACGGGTTGTGGCACATTGAAGGCGATCTCGCCCGGGGGATCGATCCCTGCCGCCTCGACGGGGATTCGTACAACTATCTGGGCTGGGCGGTTCTGCCGGAACAATTCCTGCGACCGGAGGGCGAATTGAACGATCCGCGGCTCCAGGAAAACCCGATGAACATGCTCGTCATCCTCTCGCACATTGACGGGCCGTATTTCTCCATTCTCGAGAGCGTGTTCGGCCAGGTCGAGCAATATGACGAAGACCTCCTTTACTATTCGTTGCTTACCGAAGGACCGGAGAACATCCTCCGCCTGCGGGAAGGCGTTGAACGGTTTTTTGTCACGGACATCAACAGCCCGGCATCGGGCGCCCTGGCGCAGAGCGATATCCCCGTCCTGTGGGATTACTTCGGCCTGGATGCCCGGGACTCCAATCATCTTCCGGGAGGTTCCAATGTCCTGTTCATGGACGGCCACGTCGAGTTTGTTCGCTATCCCGGTGATTTTCCTGTTTGCGTGCTGATGGCTGTCTGTCAGGCCCTGATCGACATGTAAACAGGAGTTCCGGAAGGGGGAGCGCCGGAGGGCCACCTGTCGGCGCTCCCTTCCCTTCTGTCCCGCCCCCATTGACGCGCCGCTCGCCCTGCGTGCAGAATGCCTCGAACTCGCTGGGGGCGCACCGGAGGAATTCTGAGGCAGAACCCGCCCTGTCTTTTGTGGTCCTGCCCGGCTTCGCCCGCGCCAGGCCCTCGCCCGTCCCCGGAATGCGTAAGCCAAGAGGAGCGAGCCGCGTGACCAAACTCTCATTCCGCACGAAACTGGTTTTCGGACTGGCCGCACTGGGCATGAGTCTGCCCGACCTGCTGCTGATGCAATGGCTCATGAAACGCTATCTCCCCGGGGCCGAAGATGCCGTGGCCCTGGTAACGCCCCGCCTGTTCGCGGCCGCGTACATGCTCGGCCGCATCGGCGAGGCCGTGTATTGCCCCATCATCGCCAGTTGGACCGACAATTTCCGGTCGCCCCTCGGTCGTCGCATCCCCTTCATCCGGCGGGGTATCCTGCCGTTGGCGCTGGTCGTCTGGCTCATGTACAACCCGCCCGTCGCGGAGACCAGTCTCATCAATTTTCTGTACCTCGCCGTGCTGCTTCAGGCGTACTTCTTCCTGTTCTCCGTGGTCGTGATGCCCTACCTGGCCCTGTTGCCGGAACTCACGTCAAACATGGAAGAGCGGGTATCGCTGACTGTGGCGCAATCGCTGTTTGTCGTGGTTTCCAGTGTGTTGTTCGCTTTTGCCGGGGTGGTGATCGCCGCGCTCGGGTACCGCGTCACCACCGCTATTGTGGCGGCCGTCGCTATTGTCGCGTTTATGCCCCTTGCCTGGACCATCCGCGAACCCAAACCCATGGATCGTCACGACGGCCCTCCGCAGGTGCCGCTGCTCCGGGGCATGCTGCTTACGCTCAAGAACCGGGCGTTTCTCCGCATCGCGCTCTCGACCGCCTTTTACTGGTTCGGCCTTCAGATTGTCATCGCCATGCTCCCCTATTGGGTTGAGACGGTCCTCGGAAGAGACGAAGCCTTCACCTCCGTGTTCATGGGGTGCTTCGTCCTCTTCAATATCGCGGCGTTCTTCCTGATGCAGAAGCTCGCGGCGCGGTTTGGCAAGTACCGCGTTTTCCTCGGCACCCTCCTGGCGTCCGGCGGGGTCTTCGCCCTCTTCGCGGCCGTCGGCGTGCTGCCGCTGGGCGGGGTCATCCCCCAGACCCTGTTCGTGGTCGCGCTGGTCGGGGTGACTGTGGCGGGTTTCATGGTCCTTCCGTTTGCCCTCCTCTCCGACGCGGTGGACTACGACGAGCGGCTCACCGGCCAGCGCCGGGAAGGGATGTTCTTCGGGGTCCAGGGCATCTTCCAGAAACTCATGATCGGTCTGGGCATCGTCACCCTCAGCAATCTCAAGGGGCTGGGCGACGCGCACGCCGAGGCGACGATTGCCGGTCTGAAACTGTCCGTGCTCCTGGCGGGCATCGCATGCCTGATCGGCTTCTTCCTGTTCCTGCCCTATCCGTTGCGCGAACGTGACGGACGCGTCGTTCACGTAAACGACCTCGAGAGTGATGAGGACCAGGCGTCGCCGAACCGCGATGCATGACCCTCCGGACGGTAAATCCCGCACGGCCGCGGCAATTCGTCTGCTTGGGTCGCCTTGATCGCTTTGCTATACTGGGCCCCCGAGATCTTGTAGCGAACGGTGTGCGGGTGTGCCCGCGGCAAGAGGCGTCCTGATATGACCGAGACAGCTCGCGAGACACGGAGTGCCCCGGAAGACATAACCGTGCGCAATCCGCGCAATGGGGAACTTCTCTACACCATCCCCGCCCCTTCCGAACAGGAGGTGGCGGCGACCTATGCGCGCGCCCGGGAGGCATTCAAAACGCTCAAGGCGATGACGGTAAGGGAACGCCTCGAAGAAGCCTCAAAACTCAAGCGGTATCTGCTGGAACACCGGGAGGAAATCGCGCGCAAAATCGTCAGTGAGACCGGTAAATGCCTCACGGACGCCCTCATGCTCGAACTCTTTCCCGCGATTGACACGATTGACTATTACGAGAAGAATGCCGAACGGATCCTGGCCGATCGGCGCGTCAAGACGCCCATTTTCCTCTTCGGCAAGAAATCCCGGGTGGTCTTCGAGCCCCTGGGGCCCGTGCTCGTGATTTCCCCGTGGAATTACCCGTTTCACCTCTCGTTTGTGCCCATTATCTGCGCGTTTATCGCGGGAAATCCGGCGATCCTCAAGCCTTCGAGCTACACCCCGCTCAAGGGGTTGTTTGAAGAGCTCACCGGGAACAGCGGCTTCATGAAAGACGCGATCCAGGTCGTCTATGCCACCCGCAGGCACGCCGAGCTGCTGCTCGACGAAAGACCCGCCAAAATCTTCTTTACCGGCAGCGTAGGGGCGGGCCGGCAGGTCATGGCCTCCGCCGCACGGCACCTGATCCCCCTGGAACTCGAGTTGGGCGGCAAGGACCCCATGCTCGTGTTCGACGACGTCGACATCGACCGCACGGTCAACGGGGCGCTCTGGGGCGCGTTCGCGAATTGCGGGCAGACCTGCACGTCCGTCGAACGCATCTACGTTCAGGAAGGCCTCTATGACCGGTTTGTGGCCGCGCTGACGGAGAAGGCCGGCAAACTCAAGACCCTGGCGCCGGACGGCGCCGGCGGGGACGATGGCGAACTCGACGTCGGCTGCATGACCGCGGAATTCCAGATCGAGACCATCGAGGACCAGATCAGCGACGCCAGGGCCAAGGGCGGAACCGTCGCCTGCGGGGGAACACGCAGCGGAAAATCCCACGTGTTTCCCCCAACCGTCGTGACAGACCTCAAAGACGGCATGAAAATCGCGTGGGACGAAACGTTCGGCCCCGTGGTGACCGTAAGCCGGTTCGCGACCGAGCAGGAAGCGATTGACCTCGCCAACGACTCGCCGTTCGGCCTGAGCGCCAGCGTCTGGTCGGCGGATCTTGAGCGCGCCGAACGGGTCGCCCGGAGCCTCGTCACGGGCAATGTGTCCATCAACAACGTCCTGGCTACCCAGGCCAACTCCGGCCTGCCCTTCGGCGGCGTGAAAGACAGCGGTTTCGGGCGCTACCGCGGACCGTTTGGATTGCACACCTTTTCGAACGTGAAATCCCTGGTCATTGACAAACAAAGCGCCAAGTCCGAGTTGAACTGGTACCCCTATTCCCGGAAGAAATTCGAGCTGTTCAACGAATTGATGGCGGCCGC
>JAAYAQ010000070.1 GCA_012719295.1 Candidatus Hydrogenedentota bacterium
GCTACCCCCACACCGCCCCTGAGATCTTCCGGACATGGTCACGGATGTCGCGGGGCCATGGGTCCATATGGCGCTCGAAGCGTTCGGGATCGCGCGCGTACAACGCTCGCGCCGCTTCTTCGAAACCCGGCAGATTGCCGGCCATGGCCGACATGAACCGGAACGTCGCGTCTTGCGCGTGCCGTACCGCGTCCTTCCCCCGGCTGACGCGCCGCGCGTCCTCGACCAGTTTCCGGAGCGTGACCGAGGCGCCCCCCGGTTGGCTGTTGAGCCACTCCCAGTGGCGCGGAAGCAGCGTCACTTCGCGCGCAACCACGCCCAGCCTCGGACGGCCCGGTCCCCGCGGAGCCGATTCCACGCGCTCAGCCGGCGCTGCGCCGCCCGCAGGGCGCTCCAGTTTCGCCAGTACATCCTCGATGCTCCCCCGGAAATCCACTTCGACCGGCTCACTGGTGAGATCGTCAAAGATCAACACCGGCTCTTCACCGCCCCGGTCAACGGCCTGCTTGGCCGCCTTCACCACGTCCCGCAGAGCGCCCGAGGCCAGCCGCCGGGCGCCCTCAAACGCCGTACACTGCCGAATATCGTCGTCATGCATCGCTCAATTCCTTTCTCTCCCGTTTGGGTCAGTATATACCCGGGTAAAATGCAGTGTCAATATTACCCGGATGAAATTCGTCGTCCAGGCCACCGCGCGCGTCTCGTGCATCCACTCGAACGATTGCCGTTCCGGCCGGGTCTTGCGGTAAGATATCGGCGCGTGCCGGTCCGGTGGCTTCCCCGATGGTTTGTACGGAAGTACTGTGCCGGCCCTTTCCCTGCGCATTAACTTCGAACGGTGAAAGGCGGCGGGTCAGCCATGCAGGTTCCGGTGGGCGTATTCATTCTGGCGTATCTGGGCATGATGATTGGCGGGTTTCCGGGTCTGGCCCTCGACCGGACGGGCGTGGCGCTGCTCGGCGCGCTGGTGCTTCTGGCCACGGGCGCCGTCGCGCCGGAACAGGCGTGGCAATCCGTCGATGTGTCGACCATCGGACTTTTGTTTGGCCTGATGGTGGTGTCGGCCCAGTTCCGGTTGGGCGGATTCTACGCTTTTGCTGCGCGGCGCGTGGCCGCCATGGCCTTTACCCCGCCCGTGCTGCTGGCAATTCTGCTTGCGGTTGTTGCGGGCCTGTCATCCGTCCTCACCAACGACATCATCTGCCTGGCCATGACCCCGCTGATCATCGAAGGATGCTCGCGCCGCGCGCTGAACCCCCTGCCCCAACTGCTTGGTCTCGCCTGCGCCGCCAACATCGGCTCCGCCGCGACGCTGATCGGAAATCCGCAGAACATCCTCATCGGACAGACGCTGAACCTCTCTTTCGTGTCGTACCTCGTTGACGCGCTGCCGCCCGTGGTGCTCAGCCTCGCGGCAACATGGGCCGTGCTCGCGTTCCTCTACCGCGGCAACTGGCACCGGGCCTCGTCCCCCATAGCCGCGGAATCGCCCCGGTTCAACGCCTGGCAGACCAGTAAGGGCGCCTGCATCCTCACCGTTGTCATTGCCTCGTTCCTGTTTCTTCCGGTCCCCCGGGAAACCATCGCCCTGGGGGCGGCGGGCGTGCTGCTCGTGAGCCGGAAAATGCACTCGCGCGAAATGCTCGGCGCCGTCGACTGGCATCTCCTCGTGCTGTTCATCGGCTTGTTTGTGGTCAACGACGCCTTCGCCGCCTGCGGCGCACTCGACAACTCCTTCGCGTGGATCCACGACTCCGGCGTCGACCTCCAACAGCCCGCCTGGCTCTTCGTGGTTACGGCCGTCCTGTCCAACCTGGTCTCCAACGTGCCCGCCACGATGTTGCTTCTGCCTACCGCAACACATCCGCTCGCCGGCCCCATCCTCGCCCTGTCCAGCACCTTCGCGGGCAACCTCATCATCGTCGGGAGCATCGCCAACATCATTGTCGTAGAACAGGCCCGCAGCCTGGGCATCCGCATCTCCTGGGCCGAACACGCTCGGGCCGGCGTGCCCGTCACGCTGCTCAGCCTGGTGCTCGCGGCCGCCTGGCTCGCGCTGCGCGCCTGACGCACCCCTCCGCACGTGCCGCAAGCTGCATATGGTTTCGATTCCCGGTATACTGCGTCTGGGCAAGTCGCTGGCCGTTGCGTCCTGAAATGGGCCACTGTTGATTAGAAGGATGGTGCATGCGTTTTCTCGGCGGGGTTCTCATGTTCAGCAGCGCGGTGTTGTGCCTCGGAAGCACGTCCGCCGCGCCCGTCAGGATCGGGTTCGCAACCGCCGAAAGAACGGTGGACGCGATGGGTCCGCACAACCGGGCCGGGTGGGAGGCCGCGCAAGCGCTGGGCGACGCCGCGATATTACATGCCGGGGGCGAAACCGGATTCGTGGATGCAGCGGGACAAGCCCGCGACCTCGCCGCGTTCGACGTGGTCTGGTACCACCAGGGCGACGACATCGCACGCACGGCGCTGTACAGCGGCACCGCACTGGCCGCCCTGCACGCGTATGCCGAAAACGGCGGCTCGGTGCTGCTCTCAGGCGGGGCATTGGCGATGGTGGCTCCGCTTGGTCTGGAGCGCCAGACCCGCCCGCAACGCCACCAGTTGGAACACTGGCGCGACCCTGCCGCGATGGTGCCGGTCGAATCCGGCCATCCCGCCTTCGCCGGCCTTCAGGACGATGACGGCCTGATCTGGCTGAGCCGCGGAGGATGCCCCGCGGTCGCGGACTTCTACTGGGGCAGCCCCGCCGAGGGAATGCTCCTGGCCAACAGCCCGAGAGGCGTTCATCGGCCCCTGGTCGAATACACGCTGGGCGCGGGCCGCGTCATCGTGTTCGGCTGGCATTGGCCCGATTACGCCGACGCCGAAAACCCCCACCGCGCCAACCTCCTGAAACTCACCGGCAATCTGCTGGCCTACCTGGCCGACAAGGCCGCCTGGCGGCCGGTGGTGCTCCGCTCGGATTTCCCGGCGCTGGCCGCTCCGGAACAGCCCGGTATTGCTGAGCCGCGCTGGCGCGCCCTCCAACTGGCCATCGAGGATCTTGCGCACACTTTCCCGGAACAGTATCCCCGCGGCGGCGAGTTCCTCGAACAACTCCAAGCGTTGAAAGCCGAACACGCCGGGATCCCCGCGGGATCCGGGCCCGAGACATTCGCCCCCCTCGTGCACCGTTTTGAAGCGATCCAGCGGGAGGCCCTGCTGGCCAATCCCCTGCTCGATTTCGACCGGCTCCTCGTGATTCGCCGCCGCGACGACCGCCTGGGACTGCCAACCAACTACAACAGCAACTCCGACCTGCCGCCCACGGGTTACGAGAACACCCTGCTCAGCCTGGGCCTCCCCGGCCGGGAGAGCGCCATCGAAACCGTATTCACGCCCGAAGGGAACGCGTTCATCGGCGACCTCGACCTGCACTACGACGCCGAACGCCTGCTGCTGTCCACCCCCAACGCCGAAGGACGCTGGGGCATTGCGGAACTCGACCTGACCACCCGGACCCTCACCCGCCTCCCGCTCATCGACGAACCCGACGTTCACAACTATGACGCATGCTACCTGCCTGACGAGCGCATCGTCTTCTGTTCGACTGCGCCCTTTATCGGCGTACCCTGCATCGGCGGCCACTCCAAGGTGACCAACCTGTATCTGCGCGACCAGGACGGGCGTATCCGCCGGCTCACCCACGACCAGGATCACAACTGGTGCCCGGCGGTTCTGAACAACGGCCGCATCCTGTATCAGCGATGGGAGTACGCCGACATCGCCCACACGTTCATGCGGATTCTCTTTCACGCCAATCCCGACGGCAGCCAGCAGATGGAGTATTACGGCAGCAATTCGTTCTGGCCTACGGCCATGTTCTACGCGCGGCCTATCCCCGGCCACCCGACCAAGATCGTCACCGTCGTCGGCGGCCATCACGACGCCCCCCGCCAGGGTGAACTCGTCATCCTCGATCCCGCACGGGGGCGCCACGAGGCCGACGGCGCCGTCCAGCGGATTCCCGGTTACGGCAAACCCGTCGACCCGGTCATCCTCGACGGCCTCATCGGCTCGAGCTGGCCGCGCTTCCTCCACCCCTGCCCACTCAGCGAACATTACGTCATTGTCTCCTGCAAACCGTCGAAAACCGCTTTGTGGGGCGTCTATCTGGTGGACGTCTTTGACAACTTTGTGCTGCTTCACGAAGAGCCCGGCTGGGCCATGCTCGAACCCACGCCCTGGCGCAAAACCGCCCGCCCGCCCGCTGTCCCCGATCTGACCGAGCCCGGCAAGACCACCGCCACGGTCGTGCTGGCCGACGTCTACCGGGGTCCCGGGCTCGAAGGGGTCCCCCGCGGCGCCGTCCGGGCCCTCCGTGTGGCTGGCTACGAGTTTACGTTTCACGGATTCGGCGGCGAACCGGACCGCGTGGGTCTCGACGGGCCGTGGGACGTACGCCGCATCCTCGGCACCGTGCCGGTCGAAGCCGACGGTTCGGCCCATTTCGAGGTGCCCGCCAGCACGCCCATCTGCGTGCAACCCCTCGACGCCGAAGGCAAGGCCCTCGCGCTCATGCGAAGCTGGTTCACGGCGGCCCCCGGCGAGGCCCTGGCGTGCGTCGGCTGCCACGAGAAACAGAACATGACCGTGCCCGCAGACTCCCGTCCGCTGGCCGCGCGCCGCGCACCGTCGGCCATCACACCGTGGTATGGTCCCGCGCGGAATTTCTCCTTCGAGCGCGAGGTCCAGCCCGTACTCGACGCGTTTTGCGTGGGATGCCACAACGACAGCCCGGGAGCCGCCTTCGACCTCACGGCCCGGCCCGTCGAGCGCGTGCCTTCGGACTTCGAGATGCACTTTTCCCCTTCGTACATGCAGCTTCGCCGATGGGTGCACACGCCCACCCTCGAAAGCGACGCCCACATGCTCCCGCCCCGTGCGTTCCATGCCGACACGAGCAAGCTGGTCCAGATCCTCCGCGACGATCATTACGGCGTGCGCCTGACGCCCGAAGCCTGGGACCGCCTCATCACCTGGATCGATTTGAATGCCCCGTTCCACGGCTCGTGGAAGGAGACCGTCGCGTACAACCCCGGCAAACAGGCCGCCGCCGTTCATGGTGCGGAGCGCCGGCGCGAGTTGCACCGCCGCTACGCGGGCATCGACGAAGACCCCGAAGCCATTCACCCTCCCGCGGTGCTGCAGGGGCCGGAGACGCCCCCGGCATTCCCCAACCCTCCGCTGTTTTCGCAGGCGGCCGTTCCGCCGGCAACGGGGGCGGCCCCGAGCCCAGTCGCATCCCCCGTCGAGTCGCTCGAAATTAGCGGCGGCGTCACCCTCGAACTCGTCCGCATCGAGCCGGGCCCGTTCACCCTGGGCTCCGACGACGGCTATCCCAACGAGCGCCCCGCGCATCCCCACACGATTGACCATCCGTTTCTCATGGGCCGCTTCGAAATCACCAACCGGCAATACGCCTGTTTTGATCCCGCCCACGACAGCGGCCTCGAAACGGGCGAGGCCTACCAGTTCGGCGACGACGAACGCGGATTCCCCCTCAACCGCGCGGAGCAGCCCGTCGTCCGCGTCTCGTGGGACCGCGCCCTCGCGTTCTGCGCGTGGCTGTCGGCCGCCACGGGCCGCCGGTTCTCGTTGCCCACCGAGGCCCAATGGGAATACGCCTGCCGGGCCGGCTCCACGTCCCCCCTGTGGTATGGCGGCCTCGACGGCGATTTCAGCCGCGCCGCCAACCTCTCCGACGCGACCCATTACACCGTGTACTATCCCCACTCCCCCCGCGCCCTGCCCCCCTGGCGGCCCGCCGATACCCGGTTTGATGACGGGTGGCGCGTCTCTGCGCCCGTCGGCACCTTTGACCCTAACCCCTGGGGACTGCATGACATGCATGGCAACGTCGCGGAATGGACCCTGTCGGACTACCTGCCCTGCCCCGGCGCCCCCGGCCAACCCTCCGCCCGGAAAGTGGTCCGAGGCGGCTCGTGGATGGACCGCCCGCGACGGGCCCGCTCGGCCTTCCGGCTGCATTACGAACCCTCCCAGAGCGTGCACGACGTGGGCTTCCGCGTGGTGTGCGAGACCGCCGGTTCCTGACACGCAGCCTGGCCTGGAAAATAGGGCATTGACAGGCCGTCCCAAATAAGATAGAATCCTATTTACGAATTCTTTGGGGACAAGGACCGGTGCATGACCCTTCCACGTGAGACTGTCGAAGCCCGCATGGCGGCGTTCCGCGAGGCGTGCCTTCTGAAACGCCTTCGGCTCACCCATCAGCGCATCGAAGTGTTCCGGGCGCTCGCTTCAAGCGAGGAGCATCCCGATGTCGAGAGCATCCACCGCGTCGTGCGCAAACGCATTCCGACCATCTCCCCCGACACGATCTACCGCAACCTGAAACTGCTGGCGGAGCACGGGCTCGTGTCGGTGGCCGGAATGAGCCATGAACGGCTCCGTTTTGATGCCAACATGGGCCCGCATCACCATTTCGTGTGCGTGAAATGCGGCCGGATTCGCGATTTCACGTCGAGGGAGCTGCAGCACGTCGCGTTTCCCGCGGAAGCCCGGGCGTTCGGCGCCCCCGTTTCCATGCATCTGGAGGTGAAGGGTTTCTGTTCCGCGTGCCAGAAAGGCCGCAAAACATAGTGTGAGCAACCCTGTTTCCCGGCACATGGCGCCGCGAGAGTCAGGAGGTTTTTGAACGGTTCGGGAAGGACGCTGGAGTCAGAACTTCAGGCAACGGGAAGGGAAAAGGAGACGCGACATGAACAAGAAGAAGAAACTCACCAACAACGCCGGCGCCCCGGTCGCCCACAACAACAACGTGATGACCGCCGGAAAACGGGGGCCCATGCTGTTGCAGGACGTGTGGTACCTCGAGAAGCTCGCGCAGTTCGACCGCGAGGTCATCCCCGAGCGGCGCATGCATGCCAAGGGTTCCGGCGCCTACGGCACGTTTACGGTGACCCACGACATCACCCGCTACACCAAGGCCGACATCTTCTCGAAGGTCGGTAA
>JAAYAQ010000071.1 GCA_012719295.1 Candidatus Hydrogenedentota bacterium
GCCCTGAAAGGGCGACCCAGATCCCGCAGGATACAACAAGAGATTGGCCACAGAGGGCACAGATCTCAGGGTTTGAAAACGCCGGCCAGGCACGTCGACACAGGCGGCATCCCCCGCGTTGACGACAGCAACGTCACGCGGGGCCCGTCCGCTCCGTCCGCTCCGTCCACTCCGTCCACTCCGTCCACCACAAGATCAAGAATGCAGGCGAGACGCTCGCGCTGCGAGAAAACGCTTAGCGGCCGGCGGCCGGCGCCCCAGGCATCTCGCCTGCGCGATAGATCGCCGCTACCGCCCTCTCTCGCGAGGGCAATCCGGTGCGCTTGCCGTCGCAACAGCCTCTTGAAAAACGCACGATGCTGGCCCATATTCTTAACGGAAAGAAACGGTGACTTCATCGGAGACAAAGGCCAAACCTGCCCATGAGCCAGCAGCCAATCGACTCAGCGCGGAATCGACCGGGGCTTCGAAAAGGCGGAGTCCCGTGGGCGAACCTGCTCTTTCTTGCATGCCTTGCCGTGCTCCTGGTCCTGGTTGTTGCGAGCATCTACGCGGATCGGAAATCCCGGGACCGCAACGAAGATCTCGAGGCGTATCCTCTCTTCGGTTTCATCAATCTCAAAGGGCAGGTGGTGATCAACACGCAATACGATTTTGCCCACGATTTCTCCGAAGGGCTGGCCGTGATCGAAATTGATGCCCGTCGAGGTTACATCGACCGGAGCGGCAAGATGGCTATCGACGCGGTGTACGTCGATGCCGGTCCTTTCAGCGAAGGGCTGGCCGCGGTGCAAATCGACGGCAAATACGGCTACATCGACAAGACCGGCCGCCTGGCCATTGTGCCCCGGTTCGACCGGGTAAGTTCGTTCTGCCAGGGCCGGGCCGCGGTTTGCCTCGACGGCAGGTATGGCTACATCGATCACGACGGGGCCATGCTCATCGAGCCCCGCTTCGAAGCGGCCATGGCCTATTCGGAAGACTGCGCCGCGGTCGTCGTCAACCGGAAGGCCGGATACATCGACCTCGACGGGAACTTCGTCATCGAACCCCAGTTCGACAGCGCGCTGCCGTTCTCCAACGGCCTGGCCACGGTCCGGGTCGAGCGGAAATGGGGATGCATCGACCACCAGGGCAATTTCACGATCCAGCCCCGTTTCAACGATGCCCGCGAATTCCGCCAGGGCCTGTTGCCCGTGCAGGAAGGGCGCGTGTGGGGGTATGCCCGTCCCGACGGGACCTTCGCCATCAAGCCGCGATTCGAGCGGGCCATGTCGTTTTCCCAGGGGCTCGCCGTCGTCAAGGAAGACGGCCTCTACGGCTATATCGACATCAGCGGCAACTACGTCATCTCCCCGCAATTCGAGCACGCCTACAATTTTGTGGAAGGCCTGGCGCGTGTTCGCATGCGGCCGTGAGTCGCTATCGCAGATCCTGGGCGGCAAGACGGCGCATTTCCGCCTGCTCGTAGGCGCGGCGAACCACAAAATTCAGCAGTAACATGACCGCGCTGATGACGATCCCCGCAAGGAGGCACGGCCGCCCCAGCGGCGAGCCCGTGCCCGACAGGACCACGCCGGCGGCGAGCAGCGCTACCCCGAACGCGGTGAGCACCCAGCCCGAGCCGAGGACAAATCCGCGCGCCTTGCCGCGCGGCGCCAGTATCCCGCTCAACGCGCCCCACACGCCGCACAGGCCCCCAAACAGCCCCAACGCCGCACCCACAACACCTCCCACATACGCACCACCGCCCGTCCCGGCTCCGCCCGCTATGGAAGGATCCGGAAGGGCGGCGCGGCTCAGCGCGATGCCGTCCAGCCACACGGTACCCGGACCTTCCATCCGGACTCCCAGGAGAAACCGGGCCGGGCGTTCGCCCGCTTTGAGAAAAAACGGGATGCGCACCTGGCGCCAATCGGCTTCGCCCAGGATAACCTGGTCCAGCCCGCGCGAGAAATACTGGTTGTCCCCGAAATCGCACCACATCTCCAGGTACGCGATGTTCTTCAGCCCCGCCCCGCGCAGCGAAGCCTCGTACCATACCGTACAGTTGTCCAGTCCCGGATTCGCCGCCGCAAACAGGATCATCGATCCGGGTCCGGCGGTCTCATAGTCAATGCGCACGGAGCCGTCGCCATCGGCGCTCTGAGACGCATCAAACGACACCGTCGCGCCGGCCGGCAAAGGCAGTGCCGGTTCCGGCATGGCGGAAACGCCCAGCGTGTAGAATGGCTTGTCCGGGCCCGCTTCCGCGGCGGACACCGCAACGGCGGCCGTCAGTGCCAGCACGGCGGAGAACCAGTATCGCTTATTCATGAGAAGCCCCTTTCTGCCGGTTGTTAAGTTCCTCGTTATGGGCGTCGAGCAGGACGCGGGCCACCTCGGGCGCCAGCTTGCCATCGGCGACCAACAGGCGGATATTGCGGTAGAACGGCGCCGAAAGCGCGGTGTCCTCGCAGGCCTGCACCTTGGCAATCAGCCGGTCGAGCCGGGTGCGAACCGTCGGGTACGAGATGCCGTAATCTTTCGCGAGCGCCTTGAGCGAGCCGCTGGCCAGCAGGAACCGTTTGAGGAATTGCAGGTCCTCTTCATTCAATCCGGCCAGCCACTGTGGAAGTTGCGTCATGTTTCCGCCCAGCTCCTAAATAAAGTTTAATTCTACTTTAATTATATTAATATGTTCGCGGTCTGTCAAGCCGGTTCTGAGCGGGCCGGGAATGCATCCCCCCGCCCGGGGTGTCTTGACAGCATGCGGGCAACCGGAACGCCGGTGGGGTTCCGGTAACGCGGCGAGACCGGAAGTCATCTACAAGCAGTGTCCATGACTTGACATACACAGGCTGAGCCGCTATGATTGAGTCCATCGCGCGGAGATGCGCTGCAGACGTCCGAAGGGCGTTTCGCATTTCGGTAGGCGAGGCATGTGCCGCGATCATAACGAACGTGGCGCAAGAAAACTGGAAGGGGTACGTAGCATGGAGAAAGGTTTCTTGGATTTCGACCTGACTGATCCGGGTACGCTGTGGTTCTGGGTGTTCCTGCCCATTTCCATCTTCGTGTGGCTTTTCGACCAGTTCTAAGGCGCACGTTGGCGGCACCAGGTGCCGCATCAGAAATTACCATTCGCAGACAAAGGCTGGAGACCGCGAGTCTCCAGCCTTTGTCCATTTCCGGCCCGGTCTGCGTGAACACGCGGTTCCGCGGTGATTTCCGGCGTTTTGCGGTACAGTAAGACAGGGCCTTCCCGGGTAGACGCGGGCCAAGGAAGGGGGACGGCGTGCCGCGGGCGAGCAATAAAGAGGGAATGGAACCGCCGGGGCGCAGCCCTGCCGGTTCCGGGCACTGGCTGTCCTTGCGCCCGGTTATCCTGGGCGACGAGGACGCGCAGAGGCTTGCCGAGGAGGGCCAGGTCATCTCCGCCCGGCCCGACGCCCTCACGATTCGCACCCATGCCCCCTTTCGGCCCGGCGACCGCGTATTCATCGAGTTTCCCGTCGACGTCCCCGGCGAACCCCATCGCACGGCCATCATCCGCGGGCAGGTCACCGGGCTCGAGAACGCCGAAGGCGCCTTCCTGCTCGACGTGCGTCTCAACCTGATGTCCGGCCTCAGGGGCGCGCACCGGGGAGGGCTGCCCCGAAACCCGGATGAAGCCGCTGCCCTGATGCGGGAAGTGCGCGGCGGACTCGAGTCGGCGGGGAGATCCGGAGCCTTGCCGGTGGCGGATATCCAGCGGTTTCTCGGCCCCCCGCGCGTCAGCCGGACGTCCGAAACCCGCCGCCGGTGGCGGCGGTATGTCCTGGCGGGCGCGGGCCTGGCCGCCGTCATCATCGCGCTGCTCCTGGCCTTCTTCCCGGCGTTCCGGCCCCGGGTGGGCGCCTGGCGCGTCATAGGGCTGCCCGGCCGGGAGCCGGCCATCGCTCCCGAGACGCCCGCCGGGAATGCCGCCGGCGCTTCCCTGGGAACCGGCGGCCTGACCGGCGGCTCCGCGCCGGAGAGGGCTCCCCGCCCGGAATCGGGGCCGTACGCGTGGCTACCCGGCGACTGGGTGCGCGTGGAAGACGGGGGGGCGCCGGGCGAAACATCCGCGGCCACCGCCCTGCCGGAGACGGCCTCCCCCTTTTCGCCCACCGGCTGGATTCTGGCCACTCTGCAGCCGGCGCCGGAGGAACCGGCCGCCGGTACCGCACCGTCGCCCGGCCTGGCGTTCGTGGTGTCGGACATGCTCCCGGCGGAAAGCGCAGCGCCTACCGCAACACCCGGTTCTCCCGGCAGTGAGGTCTCAAGCATGCCGGAAGACTCCGGCGAACGGCCGGCGACCACTGCGCAGGGGGCCGAAGACGCCCCGCCGGCCCCTTCCAGCGACAGTGCGAACGCGGGCAGCGAACGGCCAGCCGCGGCGGAGACGCGCGGCGGCGGCCCCGGCCCGACGGGTTCCAGCGCGCCCACGGTCCCACCTGCGCCTCCGGCCGAGCCCGCCCCCGGTTCAGTAACGGTTCGTGTCGATAAGAGCAGCCACACCCTGACCATCTTCCACGGCGGCAACGCGGTGGCCCGGTTTCCCGTGGGTCTCGGACGCAACAACGCGACGCCCGAGGGAGAATTCGTCGTCGCGAACAAAGTAACCGACCCCGATTGGTCGGACCGGGGCCGCATCGTGAAAGCGGGCGACCCGGAAAACCCCCTGGGCCGAAGATGGATGGGCCTCGGCAAGGACGGGCGCGCCACCCCCTACGGCATTCACCCCACGAACGAGCCGCGCTCCATCGGCGCCGACCGGAGCCGCGGCTGCATCCGCATGCGGCCGGAGGACGCCGAAACGGTGTTTCAATGGTGCCCCGTCGGAACGCGGGTGACCATCGCCCCGTGAGCCCCCGGTTGCGCGCGCGCGGGCCAGCCTGTAGCATGAAGCCATGCGCGAGCTGTTCAAAGAATTCATTGAAGCCCTGCAGCGCGGCCACCGGTTTGTGACCTACGACGTCTGGCGCATCGGCAAACCCGGCGAACAGGCGCCCAGCGGACTGCTCATCAAGCACATCCGCGTGGCCATCCTGCTGTTCCGTGGGCTCATGAGCGACGTGCTCTGGCTGCGCACCTCATCACTCGCGTTTGCCACCATCCTCGCGATCGTGCCGTTTCTGGCATTCGTCTTTTTCATCATGCAGACCTTCGACCTTGCGCAGAGCCTCACCGACGTGCTCGAGCACAGCATTCACAACTACGCCGAACGGATGGGCGCCGTGCGAGACCCAGGCGCCACGGCGCCGCCCGGCGCACCGGGAGAGCCTCCGGACCGCGCCGGCACGGGGCGCGCCCCGGCAGCCGCCGCTACCGCGCCCTCCTCCCATGTTCCCAGCGACCCCGACGAGCGCGCCCGGCGCAATCGCGAACTGCTCGAATCCGCCCTGGGTTGGCTGCTGGAAGGCGTGCCGGCGCCCGAGGGCGTGCAGGACGAAATGGGCACGGAGAGTCCGCTCAAAGTCATCCTCGAGATGGTGGAGGAAAGCGGCCAGAGCACGGCCATGGGCACGTTTCTGGGGATCGTGTTCGTCTTTTTCTCGGTGTTTGGCCTGATGAACGGGATCGAATCGGCGTTCAACGCGATCTGGGGCACGAAACGCAACCGGTCCTGGTTCCGCGTGTTCACCGATTACATGCTGATCGTGCTGATCCTGCCGTTCGTGGTGGCCTTCGTGGTGGGGCTCACCACCGCGCTGGAGACGGAAGACCTGGCGTGGGGCCCGCTCGGCCTGCTCCTCAGCGGTGCGCGGTACCTGGTGCTCTGGCTGGCCCTGGCTACGGTATACCGCGTCGTGCCCAACACCCGGGTGCCGATCCGGTATGCGCTGCTGGGCGGCATCGTCGCGGGCACGATCTGGATCCTGACCGCGAAGGCCTTTCTGCATTTCCAATGGGGCGTCGCGCGGGCCAACTTCTTCTACGGCAGTTTCGCCCTGATCCCGTTGCTCCTCGTGTGGATCTACACCTGCTGGCTCATCATCCTGTTCGGCGCGCAAATCACGTTTGCCTACCAGTACGAGAAGACCTTCGCCATGGAACGCCTCGCCGAACACGCCAGCCATGCCTACAAAGAGGCCATCTGCCTGCGCTCGGTGATCGAGGTCAGCCGCCGGTTCGACCTGGGGCTGCCGCCGCTGTCCGCGGCCGAGTGCGCGGCCGACTGGAACGTCCCCGTGCGCTTGCTGAACGACGCGCTCGACGAACTCGAGGAAGCGGGCCTGCTCCGCCAGGTCCATACCGAGCCCATCCGCTACCAGCCCGCCCGGTCCATCGACAAGATCACCATCGGCGACGTGATGCGCGCGGTGCGCGAACACGGGCGCGACCCGTCGGCCCTGCGCGACGACGAGACCATGAAAGCCCTGCTCGAACGGCTCTACCAGCGCGAGGACGGCATATTCACCATGACCATCGAGGAAGCCATCCGGAAATTCCAGCTCGATCGCGCCGACCATCCCGCGGATTCGGACGAGGCCCCCGAGACCGCCTGACGCGGCCCCCCGTGGCGCGTTACTCCGCGCTGATCCCGTATTCCTTCATTTTGCGCCAGAGGGTCGAACGGGAGATGCCGAGTTTGGCGGCGGCTTCGGTTTGATTGCCGTCGAGCTTCTCCAGCGCCTGCCGGATGAGCTGTTCTTCCATCTCCTTCAGCGTGGGAATGCTGTCGATGGCGTAATGGGGAAGGGCGAAGGGAGCGCTGCCCCCCGCGCGCACCTGGTCCGGCAGGTCGCGCGCGCGAATCACATCGTCGTCGGCCATGATGATGGCGTGCGCGATGATGCTCTCGAGTTCCCGCACGTTGCCGGGATAGGGATAGTTGCGCAGATACGCCTGGGCCTGCTCGTCAAACCCCTGAACGCGTTTGCCGAAGGTCCGGCTCATCTGCGCCACGAAATGGCCGACCAGCTGCGGCAGGGCATCCATGCGCTCGCGCAAGGGCGGGATGCGCACCTGAATGACGTTCAACCGGAAGTAGAGGTCTTCGCGAAACGCGCGTTCGGCCACCGCCTCTTCGAGATTGCGGTTGGTGGCGGCCAGCACGCGCACATCGACGTGCGAGGACGCCGAAGAACCGACGGGCCGGATCTCGCCGTTCTGAAGCACCCGGAGCAGTTTGGCCTGGATGGCCAGGCTCATCTCGCCCACTTCGTCGAGAAAGATGGTGCCGCCGTCGGCCTCCTCGAACAGGCCGCGCTTGGTGGCATCGGCCCCGGTAAACGCCCCTTTCAGGTGGCCGAACATCTCGCTCTCGAGGAGTTGCTCGGGCAGCGCGGCGCAGTTGACGGCAATGAACGGCATCTCGCGCCGCCGGCTCAGGCGGTGAATGGCATTCGCGATGATCTCCTTGCCGGTGCCGCTTTCCCCGAGGATCAGCACCGTGCTGTCCGTGGGGGCCACCTTTGTGATCACCTCAATCACGCGCTTCATGGCCCGCGATTCGCCGATGAATTCCTGAAACAGCGTCTGCTCGTAATCCTGCACGGCGCTTTGCGTCTGGAGATTCCGCCGCGCCTTGTTCACGGCCAGGGCCACGTCCGAGGGGGCCGAATTCTTGGGAAGATAAAAGAAGGCCCCCCGCCGGATGCCCGCGAGCGCTTTCTCGATGCGGGCAATCTCGACCAGCAGGATCAGTTGCGCGTCCGGCGTCTGACGGCGGACAAACGTGACCAGGTCCAGATCGCTCTCCTCGTCCAGGTCCAGATCCAGGACGACGATGTCAAAGGCGTTCCGGCCCACAAGACGCAACACCCCCCGGACATCGTGACACCGCTCGACCTGGTACCCTTCGCCCTCCAGAAAACTCGCCAGGGTGCGGGCGTATGGCGCATCTCCACTAGCCACAAGCACTTGTGCTCGGGGAAGGCTCGGGCTGTTGCGCATCGAAACATCCTGTTGTGTCATGGCGAGTATTGTACCAAAACGAAGCGAAACGGGCAATTGCTCTCCGGGTTGCGACACCCCGGTTCGTATGGAACCGGGGTAAAAAGGGGAGGCCAGGCCCGCAGGATCGGATCGGGGTTGGCAAGCGTGGTGTCGTACGGGAGGTTACACTGCTGCCAATACGGACCTGGCCTTGGTAGAGCTGAGAAACTCCTCCAGTCGTTCGAGCTCGTCGTCGGTCACATCCAGAAACCGGACGCCGAATTGATGCAAACCGTTCTCAAGCGGGGCGCTCCAGCACACCCGGCCCTTGCACTCAATGACCGGGCCGGTCTCGCCCAGCTGCAGGCGGACGAGCAGCGGCGTGCCCGGCACGAGCGGCCGCAACCACAGCAGCCGCACGCCCGACGCGGACAGATCGGCAGAGCGCATGGGAACCGGCCGCCGCTCGCGCGGTTGGCAGAGCCATGCGCCCGTCTCCGTCAGATGCCGTATGTGCCGTCTGCGTTCCATTGGTACTCAACGTCCCTCTATCACAACGTATCGAATGCATCACCCGCCTATAGTAGACGTTTTATGCCCACGTTTTGGTGACATGCCGTTTCTCGTCCGCGGGCCGCGTCGCCGTCGTCTCCTCCCAACGGTACTACGTGCCAATCGGCCGCGTGTTCACGGGAAAGTCGCGAGGATGTCTCAGGCCCCGTTCTGTTCTCGCCTGCAACTACAGACGACGGCCCCGCATTATTCATTCAATCAATCGCATACAACTAGATTGACGGCTAATGTGTTCACGTATTCCGGCCCGTCAATAGAATGAACATTGTTGAACCCATTGATCACCCTGTCGCCGGAATAGTTCCATTGGGTTGCAAAACAGGGAAATCGCCTGGCGGGATTCGGGATTTACGGAGCGCCCCGCGGGCTAGAACAACGCGCCCTGCGGGCCTTCCGGGGCCGTGAGGCCAAAGTGCTGGTAGGCCGCCGGCAGGGCGACGCGTCCCTGGGACGTGCGTTTGATGAACCCGAGCTGGATCAGGTACGGCTCGTGAACCTCCTCGATCGTCTGGGGTTCCTCGCCGATGGCGACCGCAAGGGAGTTGACCCCCACGGGGCCGCCGCTGAACTTGTCGATGATCGTGGCGATGATGGTCTTGTCCATGTCGTCAAGGCCGATCTCGTCGATGCGGTGCAGTCGCAGGGCGGCGTCGGCGATCTCGCGGGTGATGGCGCCGTCGGCCTTGACCTCGGCGTATTCGCGCACGCGGCGCAGGAGGCGGTTGGCGATGCGCGCCGTGCCGCGCGACCGGCGCGCGATCTCGTATGCGCCGCCGTCGTCGACGGGGGTCGCGAGGATCCGCGCGGAACGTTTGACGATGATCTTCAGTTCCTCGGGCGAATAAAAATCGAACCGGCACATGTCGCCAAAACGCGCGCGGAGCGGCGGCGTCAGCAGGCCCGCGCGGGTCGTGGCGCCGATGAGCGTGAACGGTTTCAGACCGATCTTGAGCGAGCGGGCGGTCGGCCCTTTGCCCAGCATGATGTCCACCTCGAAATCCTCCATGGCCGAGTAGAGGGTCTCCTCGACGGCATGATTGAGCCGGTGGATCTCGTCGATGAACAGGATGTCGAATTCTTCAAGGCTGGTCAGAATGGCCGAGAGATCGGCCTGACGCTCGACGACCGGTCCCGCGGTGGACTTGATGTCGACGCCCATCTCGTGCGCAAGAATGCGCGCCAGCGTGGTCTTGCCCAGTCCGGGCGGACCGCACATGAGGATGTGGTCGAGCGGTTCTCCGCGGGCCTTGACGGCTTCGATGGAGATGCGCAACCGTTCCTTGATGGGGTCCTGGCCCGGAAAATCATCCAGCCGGTGCGGGCGGATCTGTTCGTCCAGTTCACGCTCGTCGTCGCGGGGACTCGGGTCCAGGACTTCGTCCTTACGCATCATGTCCGTATGCTGTTGGAGTGCCGGGCACGGCGCGGAGGCGCGGCGCGCCGCGGACCACTCATTTCGGTTTCACCCGGGCCAGCGACTGGAGCGCCGCGCGGACCAGCTCTTCGGGGGGCGCATCGGCCCCGAGCCGGGTTCGTGCCTGCGCGGCGGCCCGGCGCGCCTCGCCGATGGTGCACCCCAGCGCGGTCAGCGCTTCGAGGACGTCATCTTCCTGCGGGTACACATCGGACTCGGTCTCGCCGAGAAGCGCGCCCAGCTCGGCATCCTGGCCGAGCCGGGCTTTGACCTCCAGCACGATCCGCTGGGCCATCTTCTTGCCAACACCGCTCACTTTCGTAAACGCCGTAACGTTGTTGTCGTGCACCGCCTGCCCGAACTGCTGGACGGACATGGCCGACAGCACCGCCAGCGCCATCTTGGGGCCAACCCCGTTGATGCTCAGCAACAGTTCAAACAGCGACTTCTCTTCGTCCCGGAGAAAACCAAATAGCTGAAACGCGTCCTCGCGGATGTGGCAGTACGTGAGCAGCGTCGCCTCCGCGTGCACAACCAGCCGCCGGTGCACGTCGGCCGGCACCAGCACGTCAAACCCCACTCCCCCCACGTCCAGCACAACGCGGTTGAGGGTTTTCTGCGCGACCACTCCTCGGAGAAAGGCAAACATGCCGCCATGGTATCCGCGCGCCCCGCCGCGATCAACTCCCGAATTTCCTATTCGTAGAGTTCCCAGCGGCGGAGGCCGACGCGGGAGAGATAGGTCGGGATCACCTGGAAGCGCGGGTCGACGCCGGGCACGGCTTCGATGAACTTGCGCTTGTGCTCGCCCTCGGCATCGCAAAGGATCGTGAGCGACCCGCCATCGCCGCCCGCCCCGTTGACTTTCCAGCCCACGGCGCCGTATTGGCGGGCAACCTCGATGACCGCCCGGGCCTCCTCCGACACGAGTTTGGGATGCAGGGCGGCCTGGGCCTCCGTGTTCCGGATCATCGCCGCACCCAGGGCGGTGAAGTCGCCCGCATACACGGCGTTCTTGCCGTCGACCGCCGCCTGCCGCAGGGGTTCCAGCACCGATTTGTCGGCGTTTTCGGTTTCCAGGCGCTGGATCACGCGGCCGTGCACCTCGCTGGAGGAGTGCGTCCTGCCGAGATACACCAGAACGAGACGCCGCTCGAGTTCCCACCAGATGGAATCAGACACCTGAATGTTGGACACGCTGGCCAGCGGGTATTGATACATCTCAATGAAGCAGATGCCGCCGTGAGCCGAACAGATCTGGTCTTGAATGCCGCACTGGAGACCGAGCTTCTCGGTTTCGACCCGATGGGCGAGCCGGGCGATCTCGTGCGGGGTCCGGCGGCCGGGCGTGAGGAGATCGAGCGCGCCGAGCAGGGCGGTCGTGATGGCGGCGGAGGTGCCGGTGGAGCAGCCGCCCGGCGCGCGCGAATACAGATTAATCTCGAAGCTGAGGTTGTCGGGCAGGTCCATGATGTCGATGGAGGCCTCGAGCAGGGGATGGCGGTCGTAGGCGATCTTGTGCGGGTCGATCGCGTACCGCACGTCGTAGTTTTCGGCGTGGATGACGATGCGCGGGGTATCGGACTGCGTTTCGCGCACGTAGATCTGGACCTCGGCGTACGGATACACGCCAATGTTGAACACCGCGCCGGTTTCGGCGAACCAGGTGTCGGTCCATCCCCCCAGATCGCAGATGCGGATGGGCGCCATCGCGTTGATGACACGTCGTGGAGTCTTCATGAGGCCTGTTCCTGTTGTGAGGGTGCTTGGGTTCCCCGGGCAAGCTTACCGCATCGCCGCGAACCGGGCAAGCGGCGCGCACGCAGGCAAGCCCCATGGACGCGGCACTGGATTCGGGGTATTATACGTCGTGCAGCCCCACGGGGAGTCTATGGGGATTGCAGGGGCCGCGCAGTGGGGGAATGTCTTGCCCCGGCGGCCAAGTCAACCACGTGCGGAATGTGCTGGAGGAAACCGTGGAATCTGAAACCAGACTGCGCAAGCACCGCGCCACCCATCAGGTGGTCACGGTGTTGCTGGTGTTCCTGATGGGCGTGGCGCTCGGATGGGTGCTTCGGGGCGGCCCGGGCCCCGTCAAAGACGCGGACGCGCCCGTCGCCATGACGGAAGCGCCCGGGGAAACGACGGACGCGGAAGAGCCGGCGGACGCGGCCGTGCCGCCGGTTGAGCAACTGATTCCGGAGCTTGCGCCGGTCCTGAGCGAGGAGACTGCGCCGGCCGACCTCCCCATCCCGCAACCGGCGGAAGAGGCGGCGCCGGCCGAAGCGCCCGCGGAAGAAACGCCGCCCCCGGCTCCGCCCGCGATTCCGGAAGACGTGTGGCCCGCCCGCCATCTGTTCATCGCGGTCAGCGGCAATACCCTCAGCAACGAGGCCAAAGCCCTCCTCTCGGAACTCAAGCCGGGCGGCGTGGTGCTGCTCGACGACAACATCGCCAACCGGAATCAGACCGTCAAGCTCGTCGCGAGCATCAAGAACGCGGTGGGGCTGGGCAAGGAGATTTACGATCTGCCCCTGGTCGCCGTCGATCAGGAGGGCGGGGTCTTCAACCGGTTGAACCTGGAATCCGCGCCGGGCGCTCCGGAACTGGGCGCTAAACGCGATCCTGACGCGGCGCACGAGGTGGGCCTCAGTTTTGGAAACGCGTGCAAAGACCGGGGCATCGCCGTGCTTCTCGCGCCCGTGCTCGACGTGGCCCTGCCCGCCGCGCCCGACGTGATCAAGGCGCGCAGTTTCGGCAAGGACCGCGACGTGGTCCAGGCGCTTGGCCTGGCGTTCTCGGACGGCGCGATGCAGGCCGGCGTGTTTCCTGTCGTGAAACACTATCCCGGCCACGGGGCCGCGAAACCCGATCCGCAGACCGCGCTGGCGGTGATCGAATTGAGCCAGAGCGAAGAATTGGCGAAAGTCCTGTATCCGTTTGCTCAGGCCGTGGTGGCGGGCGTTCCCGGCATGCTTGTGGGACATATTGCGGTGCCGCGCCTCGACGAAGCCCACCCCCAGCGCCCGGCGTCCCTATCGCCGATCCTGGTGCGCGAGTTCCTGCGCAACCGGTGGGCGTTCAAGGGCGTGATTCTCAGTGACGACATCGCGCTGGCGGCGGCCGCCACCGGCGGAGACGTTGGGAAGGCCGCCGTGCTGGCGCTGGCCGCCGGCTGCGACGCCCTGATCCTCGCGGATCCTGCGCCGGAGCGTATCCGCGGGGTGTGCGATGCCATCGAAACGGCGGTCAACGACGGCACGTTGTCCCTGGAAAACCTCAACGAAAGCAAGCGGCGCCTCGAAGCCATGCAAACCTGGCTGCAGGCGCCCAAGGGGTTGCCGGGCGGCGTGCCCAGACTCGCGCCGGAGAGCCCGGCCCCGGTCGACGTGGCCGCGGAACCCGCACCCGCCGAACCCGCGCCC
>JAAYAQ010000419.1 GCA_012719295.1 Candidatus Hydrogenedentota bacterium
GGTACGGCCCGGCAACCCCAACCGCGTCAGCGATCATGTCTCGTGAATGAATTCAGCCCCTTTTCGTCGTTATTCAGTGAGAGGTAGTATACAATATACTTGGGACGTGAACAGGAGCACGTACTACAATGCCTCGAAAAACTTCAGTGTTGCTCCGGCGCTGGCCATGGGCCGTCCTGATTGCGCTGCTGTGCACAAGCCCGGTGTATGCCGCTCAGATGGGCGCGTCGGCCGGCCGTGACCAGAACCAGCAGCCCAGGGTCCAGTCCGGATACCACAGGCCCCATTCCCAGCATTACAGCCAGGGCACATCGGAAGGCGTCCATTTCCGGACGGATGTGCCCACGTACCGGCATCGGGCAAGCAATATCGTCGCCCGGGTCGGCCCGCGCGGCTCGTATGCCGCCACCGGTCGCGGGGTGGTCATTTCCAATTCCGGAAGGTATTACCCGGGCCGCTACTGCCGCCCGTACCGGAATTACGTGTATTCCTACCCCGTCCGTTCGTACTGGGTGCCCGGGCACTGGGAGACCGCCTACAAGAATGTCTGGATCCCCGGGCACTGGGAGAACCGCCACATCCCCGCCGTCTACCGAAAAGAGATCATCGACGGGCGAGAGAGCCTGGTCCTGGTCGAGGAAGAGCGGTGGGAAAATGTCTGGGTGGAAGGCCGGTACGAAACCCATCAGGAGAGAGTCTGGGTCGACGGCTACTGGGCCCGATACTGAGCCCCGGCCGGCCGGAGAAGACGGTTCAGCGGCGTTTGCGCGGGCCGCGCCGCCGCTGGGTTGGCCGTTTTCGCTTCGAGGTGTTCCGCCGGGGCGCGGCGGCGTCCGGCGCCGGTTTGTCGCACACGTCACCCCGCACTCTCACCACGCGCGCATGCTTGTCTGTTGCCGAGTTCAGGCTCTCGCAACGCGGACACTTCGATAGGGTCTCCGCCTGCTCGTCCAGATAGCTGAACCCGCAGAAGACACACCGCCACAGGTACTGTTTGCCCAGCGTACGATGCGATCGCCACGCGCTGATTTCCGTGTACAGCCAGATCCCTGCCGCCAGCACAAGCAGTATCCCGCTATACAGGATCAGCGCCTGGCCTATCTCCAGCTGGATCATGGCGCGGCGCCCTCGTTCTCCCGCGCGGAGGTGATGAGGAGCGTGCCGTGCTGATCCCGGCTCCCCGTCGCGTCCAGAGGCGCAAAACGGTACGTCGTCAAGGCGCGCGCCGCGCTCACCACAATCCCCGCTTCGTCCGGCAGCGGCGTCAGCACCTCAATCACTTCCCCCTGGGGATTCACCCGAAACACCAGGGTGATGGGTTCGGTCAAGTCCTCGGGGCGCAGCCGGAATAGTGCTTCGATCGGCGGCGAAAACAGCAATTCCCGGTCCCGCGGCTCCGACATCCATTCCACATACGCTTCAAATCCCTCGGCCGGCCGCGCCACCAGTTTCGGCGCCGGCCGCTCCAGAATCTCCTCGTCCGCTTCGTCAAACAAGCCCGGCGACGTGAGCGCGTCCCCCAACCGCTCGAGCCCCCGGCTGAGCCGCGACCACGGTTCGCTCAACGGCGCGTCCAGAAAATCCGCCAGGCGCGACCGTATGGTGAGCCCTTCCTCACGCACCTCGAGCATCTCCATCTCGGCAAATTCAAGGCGGGGGAGTTCGATCGCCGGCAGCCCCGAAGACCAGCCCCCCGACGGCTCCCCAAGGCCCAGACCCTCGAATTCGGTGTTCCGCAGCGGATTCTGCAGCGAGGGCAAACTCGTGATGCGCTCCTCGGGCGCCGCGCTTGCTTCGCTCGAAAACGCCGGTCCCTCCGACAGAATGCTGAAACTGTAGTAGTCGATGCGCTGCACGGGAAATTCGAAAACGATCGAGAACAGCGTGACCATCGACAGGTGGAAAAGCGCCGACACAGAAAGGGCCACCAGAAACAAGCGGTTTCTGAGCATGCCGCCCTGGTTACCCTTCCTCAGATTCTGAAGGAGGTTGCGCCGCGATACCGAAATTCGTGATGCCGAGGCTCCGTGCAATGCCCAATACCTTCACCAGTCGCGCGGTCTCGGTGCGCCCATCCGAGCGTATCAACAGCATCAGGTCCGGACGCGCCCGCTTCTCGTCCGCCAGCTTCTGCGACAACTGCCCCATGCTCGCCACTTCCACATTGTCCACATAGATTGGGCCGTGCCCATCCGGGCCGCCCTCGCCGTAAACCAGCGTGACCGTCAGGTCTTTTTTCTCCAGCGCGGTGGCCCCGAGCGCCTCAGGAACCTGAATGTTCACGGTGCTCTGGACCACAAACGTCGACGATAACATGAAAAACAGAATCAGCTGGAACACAACGTCGATCAGCGGTGTCAGGTCCAGTTGGGCCTTCACGCGTCTCTTGCTGTTGCCGTCGCCTTCTCTAAATTGCATCGCTTGCTACACCCAGTGTTAAAATCCCGTCCCTAGATCTCGCGTTCACCGCGATGCCGTGTCAGCAGTTCTATCAACTCGGACGAGCTGATCTCCATCTCGAGGATCATGTTCTCCACGCGGGTGACGAAATAATTGTACGCCACCAGCGTCGGGATGGCGACGGTCAGTCCCGCCGCCGTCGTGACCAGCGCGTTCCCGATACCCTCGGCCAGATCCGAGGGACTCACCTGTCCTTCCAGCGCCTGAATCTGCGCGAAAGCCTTGATCATCCCCGCCACCGTGCCGAGAAGCCCCAACAGCGGCGCGATATTCGCGCATGTGGCCATCGCCGACAGGTACCGCTCCAACCGCGGGATCTCCAGATGCCCCGCATCTTCGATCGCCTCCCGGATGTCCTCTTTCGTACGGTTGTATTTCAAAATGCCGGCGCGCATGATCCGCGCCATGGGCGCATCCACCTCATCACAGATCTCCACGGCATCCTGGATCCGGTTCTGGCGAAGCACCTGCCGCATCGTGTCCATGAACTCCCGCGTATCGATCGACGCGCGGCGAAGGCTGAAAAAGCGCTCGATGATGATGGCCAGCGCCACAATGGAACATAGCCCAATCGGGATCATGAGGATTCCGCCCTTCATGATCACGTTGAATATCTGCATCTCGGTATCCGGCACGTAACGTCCCTCCTTGCGAAGACCACCTGTCCGATTAAAGAACCCTAGCGGGTTACCAGCGTTCCGAGACCCTGCGTCGTGAAGATCTCGAGCAGCAAGGCATGCGGCACGCGCCCGTCAATGATATGCGTCTTCCGCACGCCCTGGTCAAGCGCCAGCAGACACGAATCCACCTTGGGGATCATGCCTCCGGCGATCACCCCCAAATCCTTCAGTTTGGCAATCTCATCCCGGTCGATCCGGTGAATCAGCGTCTCCGGATCCTTCGCGTCGCGCAGGAGACCCGGCGTGTCCGTCATGAACACCAGCTTCTCCGCCCGCAGCGACGCGGCAATCTCCCCGGCCGCCGTGTCCGCGTTGATGTTCCAGGTGTTGCCCTCGCGGTCGGTCGCCAGCGGCGCCACGACTGGAATGAACCCCGCCCGGCACAACGTCTCGATGATCTCGCTTTTCACATTGGTAACCCGGCCCACGAACCCGATATCGGCCCCGTCAGGAAGCTCAATCCTCCGGGCGTGCAGCAAGTTCCCGTCCTTGCCGCAAATCCCCACCGAGTTTCCGCCGGCCGTGTTCAGCAGCGCCACGATCTCCTTGTTCACCGTGCCCGCCAGGACCATCTCCACCACGCGGATCGTCTCTTCATCCGTGATCCGCAACCCGTTGTGAAACGCCGCCTCGACATTAAGCTGCTTCAACCGGCGGTTGATCTCGGGGCCGCCGCCGTGCACCACGACCGGGTTCATCCCCACGTACTTCATCAGCGTGATGTCTTCCGCAACGCTCTTGCGAAGCGTCGCGTTCTCCATCGCCGCGCCGCCGTACTTAATCACCACGGTCTTGCCGTCGAACTCGCGAATATACGGCAATGCCTCGATCAGGATCGAGGCCTTCTGAATGAATTCCTGCATCTGGCTGTGCATGTCGCTCCCCTGAGCCCCGGTCCCCTACGTCCGATAATCGGCATTGATCTTGACGTAATCGTAGCTGAGGTCCGAACACCAGAATACCGCAGAACCCGGTCCATTCCCAACCTCGAGCCGAATCCGGAATTCCGGGCGCTTCATCACCGCGGCCGCATCCGCTTCCCGATACGCCGCCGGCATGCCGCCCGACACCAGGCGCACGTCCTCGAGCCACAGCGCCACATCCGCCGGGTCGAACGGCACGCCCGCATACCCCGCCGCGCAGACAATGCGCCCCCAGTTGGGGTCCTCGCCGAAAAATGCCGTCTTGCATAATTGCGAAAGGCCAATCGAACGGGCCAGCGTCCTGGCTTCGGCATCGCTGCCTGCGCCCGACACCGCGATCTCCACCAGCTTCGTCGCGCCTTCTCCGTCCTTCACCAGCATCTTCGCCAGCGTGCGGCACACCTCGGCCAGCGCCGCCTGGAACACCGCGCCATCGGGACTTCCCGCCGCAATCGACGGCAGCCCCGCCGCGCCGTTTGCCAGGCACAACACGGTGTCGCTGGTGCTCATGTCATTGTCCACGGAGATGCAATTGAAACTGCGCTCCACGGCATCCCGGAGCATCCCCGAGAGCACCGGCGCCTCCACCGAGGCGTCGGTGGTGAGCACGGCAATCATCGTCGCCATGTTCGGGCAGATCATTCCCGAGCCCTTCGCCATCGCCCCGATACGCACCGTGCCCGCGCTCAACTGCACTTCACGCGCCAGTTCCTTGGGCACCGTGTCCGTCGTCATGATCGCCCGCGCCGCGTCGCCGTGACCCTCCACGGAAAGCGACGCCGCGCATCTCGAGATGCCGTCCAGGACGCGGTCCATCGGCAACGGCACGCCGATCACGCCGGTGCTGCAGACACACACCTCATCGGCGGATGCGTGGACGTTCCCGGCAACCGCCTCGGCCATCGCACGCGCATCGCGGTGACCCCGCTCGCCCGTGGCGGCGTTGGCGTTGCCGCTGTTCACAAACACCGCCCGCGCCGCGCCTTTCGCGCACACGCCCACATTCCACTCGACCGGGGGCGCCTTCATCACGTTCGTCGTGAACATCCCCGCCACAGACGCCGCGCTGTCGCTCACGACCAGCGCGCAGTCATTCTTGGTCGAGGTCCGCTTGATGCCCGCCGCCACACCGGACGCACGAAAGCCTTTCGGCGCCGTAACGCCGCCTTCCACCGCACTCACGGCGCCATTCCTCCAAAATTCAGGCCTTTCGTTTCGTCCAGGCCGAACATGATGTTCATGCATTGCACTGCCATGCCCGCCGTGCCGCCGAACAGGTTGTCGATCGCGCTGACCACGATCAGGTTGCCCGTCCGCTTGTCCATCACCCAACCGAAATCGCAGAAATTCGACCCGCGCACGAACCGGACCTCGGCGAGTTTCCCCTCGCCCAACACCCGCAGGAACGGCTCGCCGGCGTACCGCTCGTAGCACGCCGCCACATCGAGCCCGTCCTTCGGACGGAACGTGATCGTGCTGAGAATGCCCCGCGTGTACGGGCCGACATGCGGCGAGAACTGCACCAGTAATTCGCCCCCGAGTTCCTGCTCGATTTCCGGCGTGTGCTGATGCACCCCCAGCTTGTAGGCCCGCACGTTCTCATTCATCTCGGGGAAATGAAACACCTCATGCAGCGCACGGCCCGCCCCCGACAAACCCGAGATCGCATCGACGATCACCGGGAAATCCCGCGAAATGCCGTCCACCAGGGGCCGTACCGGGAACAACACGCTCATCACGTAGCAGCCCGGAACCGCCACAAGCGACGTCGTCGCGATCTGGTCGCGGTAATACGGCGCCAGGCCGTAGACCGCCTCGTCAAGCAATTCCGGCGCACGGTGTTCCATACCGTAGTATTTCTTGAAATCCGCCGTGTTCTTGAGCCGGAAATCCGGCCCCATGTCGATCACCTTCACGCCCGCCTGGCGCAGCGGCGGGATCAAATCCATGGACGTCCCGCCGTGAAGCGCCATGAAGACCACGTCGCACTGTTCCGCAAGGCGTTCAGCATCAAAGGTTTCCAGCTTTACCGACGTCGTCTTTGCCAGGGCGGGCATCACCTCGCCGAGCGACTTGCCGCTCTCCAATTCAATCGCCGCCACCAGCTCCGCCTCGGGGTGAATCCCCAAAAGCCGAATGAGTTCACGACCGGCATACCCGACCGCACCAATCACACCTGCTCGTATCATCTCAATCTCCTCGTTGCGAAAAACAACCGATTATAGCCATGCGCCCCAACCGGTTCAATTACTATCCCGGACGCTATGCACAGAATCGCTCATTCCGGGTCGCCCCGGCGCGCTGGAAGTCCCCTGCGCCAACATGTTAGGCTATATTCCTCCTGTACAATCCGCCGAATGGTTTACAACGCGCGGATACAGTCACAACCGTATCTCCCGGAGACGCCATGGCTCAAGAACATACCATCGCCGTGCTGGAAGGCGACGGCATCGGACCCGAAATCACCGCCGAGGCCGTCAAGGCCCTCCGGGCCGTCGAATCGCGAAGCGGCGTCCGGTTCCACCTCCGCTATGCGCCGTTCGGGGGCCGGGCCTATTTCGAGACCGGCGCCTCGTTTCCGCCCGAGACGCAGACGGTCTGCGATGAAGCCGACGCCATCATCAAGGGTCCCATCGGCCTGAGTCACGACGAGTCAAAGAAGATTCCCACCCACCAGCAGCCCGAGCGCGGCGCGCTCCTGCCCCTGCGCAAACGCTACAACACCTTCGCCAACTTCCGGCCCGTCTATCTCCCGCCGGAACTCGTCCACTTTTCCCCGCTCAAGCCCGAAGTGGTGGGCGACGGAATCAACATCATGATGATCCGCGAACTGGTCAGTGGACTCTACTTCGGCGCCAAGGAAGAGGGCACCGGCGAGAACGGCCTCCGCTACGTTAAGGAAACCCTCGAATACGACGAACAGCAAATCCGCGACATCGTCCACGTCGGCTTCAAAGAAGCGCAAAACCGCAAGAAAGTACTCCACAACGTCCACAAGAGCAATGTGCTCATCTCCAGCGTGCTGTGGAACACAATCCTGGACGAGGTGGCCGCCGATTACCCCGATGTCACCGTGAAGAACATCCTGGTCGACGCCGCCGCGACCGCCATGGTGCTTCACCCCCGCCAGTTTGACGTCATGGTCATGGAGAATATGTTCGGCGACATCCTCACCGACCTCGCCGGCGGCCTCGTGGGCTCTCTGGGGCTCATGCCCTCCGCCTGTATCGGCCCCCAAAAAGCCTACTACGAGCCGTCCCATGGGTCTGCTCCCGACATCGCCGGAAAAGGCGTCGCGAACCCCTATTCGATGATCGGGTCCGTCGCCCTCATGCTCGAGAAGAGTTTCGCCCTGACCAAAGAGGCCGGGTGGGTCTGGGAAGCACTGCGGGCCGTGTTCCGCGAGGGCTATGCCACTCCCGACCTCGCCAAACCCGAACTGGGTTATACGGCATTGAATACGAGCGAATTCGGCGACATGGTCGCCCGTTTCATCGCCTCGTGAACGTCAGTCAGACAGTAACGCCACAACCCAAAGACACATAGAACCCGATACACAAGACCGATGCGCGACACATCCAAAACCCTGGCCGGATTCAGTCTGTTCCTCGCCATGATCAGCTGGGCCCAGGCGCCCGTGTTCATCCGGTTTCTCCGGGAAGCCTACGAACCGTTCTCGATGGCCTTTATCCGGTACTCGAGCGGCGCGGCCGCCCTCACGCTCGTCAGCCTGGTCTTCTACCGCGGCGAATTCCTGCGCCTGCTCCGCGACCCGCGCCCCGTGCTCGGCATCGCCGTGCTCAATACCTTCCAGCAATGGACCTGGACCGCCGGATGCTACGGCTCCACCGCCACGATGGCCCAGGTGATCAACATGCTGTCCCTGGTCTTCGTGGTGCTCTTCAGTTTCATGCTCTTTCGTGAAGAGCGCGCGGTCATCCGCAGCCCGCTGTTCCTCGCCGGGTCCACCCTGTGCTTCCTCGGCGCCGTGGCCGTGCTCACCAAAGAGCCCGGTTCCCTCCGGCCCGTCTTCGACCGGTCGTCTCTGCTGCTGCTGATTACCGCCATGAGCTGGGGCGTCTACCGCGTCTGGAGCAAACACATTGTCATGACATGGCACCCCATTCCCATGTTCACCGTTCTGGCGCTGCTGACTTCCGTGGGGTTTCTCGCGCTCACGTTCGCCGTTGGCCGCCCCGCCGACCTGACGTCCGCGGGGCCCCGGCTCACCCTGATCGCCCTCTTCTCCGGCATCATGCCCATCGCCGTCGCCCACCCCAGCTTCAATTACGCCCAGCGGAGCCTCGGGTCGGCGTTCAGCACCAGCGTCGGGAATCTCACTCCCCTGCTCACCTACCTGCTCGCCATCCTGGTGCTCGAAGACGAATTCCTCCGCCTGTCGCAATGGCTGGGCGCGTTTGTCCTCATCGGCGGAGCGTTTCTGGTGATCCTGGCCGGACGCAGGGTCCAGCACGAGCTGGCCGCGGTGGACGTACTGCCTGCCGGGACCATTACGGCATGTAACGATCAGGACCCGGCCCGATCGCGTCATACGGGCCGCTGGAAAAGCTGAGGATGTCCTTGAAACTCGGCAGCGCCGGTTGCGTGCTCCGAATGCGCCAGTTCCCTTCGTAATTCGCAAAGGTGAGCCACACCTCGCCCCGTTCGGTCCGCGGGAAAAACGCCTCCTCCCCCCCAAACCGGCCCGTCGCATCCGAGAGCGCCACCCCGCTGAACCGGCAGAACAACAGCACGCGCACTTCCTGGCCCGGTTCGTACGCCGAAAAGTCCCAGCGCCGGATTTGGCGCGCCATGGTGCACCGGTTGTAGCGCTCGAAAAACCACTGATACGCCCGCTGGACATACTGAAGACGCCAATTCTCCGGGTCCGCGTATTCGTCGGCATACAGGTCCAGCACCCCGTTCAGATCTTCTTCCGAAAAGGCCCTGTCGAGTTTCTCAATGCGCTCCACAATGGTCTTGGCCACCGCCAACTTGTCATCCGGGACCCCCTCAAACCCCGGCCACCATGCCTCAAACCCTTCCGTCAGCGCATTGCTCCGGGGCAACGGCCGGCTGTCAAAGGCATCCGCCAGCGGCGTGACCACCACCTCCTCGGCAATCCGGCTTTCAACCACGCTCAACGCCAGGCACTCCCCGAAATCCACCATCCCCGCAAACACCTCGTTCTCGGTCGTCAGCGCGGTCACCGCATAGGCGACGCTCTGCCCCGCCCCGGGCAGCGCATCCTGCCAGCGCCGCCCCTCGACGTCCCCCGCAACCAGCTGAAACGGTTCCGTGGGACCATACCGCCGGTACACCTTGTAGCCAAAGTCGTACTCGCGAAACGGCCAGGTCAGTTCAATCCCTTCGGCGGTCCGCCGCGCCTGCACCCCCCGAACGGGCGCCGGCACCCCCGGCACCCGGAAATCCTGCACCTGCCGGTGACTCTCCCGGTTGTTCATGATGAACACACCGCGGCCCACGCGAAACATCGACGCCGTTCCCGCGCCGTCAGGCACGTAGTGCTTGTCCAGGAGATCCGTCCACGCCTGAGGCGACGCCATCCGCCCCGGTTTGACCACCTCCGCAAACCGCTGAAGCGAAGCCTGGGGAGCGTACGACGACAGGATGGGAATCCAGTAATGCCGGCCGGAATTGGGCACCAGTTCCTCGATCTGGCCCGGCCGTTCCATCCCGTAGGCGCCCCATATCATGAAGCCTTCCCCCGCCACCCCGTCGATGTCGCGCAGATTGTGCTGAAAATCGAGCGGCGACCGGCACCGATCCAGCTGGAACGCGACACGCACCTTCTCCTCCACGAACTCCTTGCGCGGGATGAGGCCGTGGTCGGTCAGCTCCCGCAACGTGGGATAGATCGCGCTCTTCCAGTGGTGCCGCGCCGCGCCAAACCACAGATCGTCTTCCGGCTCAAACACATACACCGTAGCGCCGGTCATCGCCCCGTTAAGAACCATGGCCCGGTACAACGCCGGCGGCATTGCGGCATTGGTCGCCCCATAGCCGAAGACCCCCGGCATCAACAGGCGAGCATCGCTGTACCACGCCGAGGTCGGCCCGACGCCCCACTGGCCGGCCGCTCCTTCCAGCCAGAGCCCAAACACAGTGCTTATCCGCGGGATGTCGTGCCCCCCCCGGTAGCGCGCCACCGGCGCCACATACGCCCCGCATGTCAGCAGCTTGTCGTATAAGGCCTGGCACGAGGCGTTCGACACCAGCCGCGGCCATTGCAACCCGTCCAGTTCCAGTATCATCAGACGCCCGTACCGCGCAGCCGCGTCGATCACGCCCACCAGCCAGCGCACGCTCTCGGGAACGTTCAGTTCGGGGTCCGGACCAAACTCGTTGTACTCGTCAAAACGCAGACCGTGAGCCCGGACGCCCTTGATGCACACAAAATCGCGCAGCAGTTCTTCCATGAGATTGAGCGGATAGGCGCTGCGGGGGTCCGCGTCGGCAACGTTCAGCACAACCGGCACTTCCGCCGACTGCAAAGCCTCGAGCATGCCGCGCGCCCGTTCGTGGCGAGCCGCCAGACCCGGTCCTTCGATGCTGACGCACAGCGCGGAAAACGCCTTCAATTCCGCCGGAAGCTCCCCCCAGCGTTGCACAAGCTGCTGTGCCGTACTGGCAACGTCCGCGTCTTCACGGCTCGTCATGTCGAACACAAAGAAGGGGTGTTCCGCGCTGACTTCGATGGTAAGGGGGGGGTATTGCTGTTGCGCCCGGGCGGCCTCCAACGTCGCGCCGAATGCCAGCGCAAGTATCAGGCTGCTCTGTATCAAGCACTTAGGTGACAGCATGGCCAGATTGTAGGAAATCCGTTCCCATTAGCACAACAACCGCCTTCACCAGGGTCCAGAATGCGCACCTGGCCGCGATTCCCGCCCCGGATGCGCCCGAAACCCGACACGGCCCACCCTATGTTGATACCCCGCGCGACCCAGAAGATGCATGCGGCCCCGGCCTGCCCCTGCCTCGAAGATCCTTGTCCGCCCCGGTGCGGGAGGTCATCCGAACAACGAGACGGAGTCGCGCCGGGGACGGCGCTTGCAACCACAAGGCCCTGCGGCGATGGCTCACTGCCCCTCAAGGTAATCGAACAAGCGTTCCAGGGCCACCACGGTCTTGGCATCCTCAATCGCGTGTTCCCGCAGCATTCGCGCGAGATCTTCCAGGGCAAGCTCAGCCGGCGCAATCCGCTCATCGAATTCCAGCGCCTGTCCGACATGCTCCAGGTCGAACGCCAGAAACAGATATATCCGCTCGCTGGTATAGCCGGCCGACGCGTAGATGCTCCCGGCCGGCACCAGCCGGCCCGCCCGGAAGCCCGTCTCCTCGAGCAGTTCCTGGCGCGCCCGCTCCACGGGTTCCTCGCCCGGTTCCAGCTTGCCCGCCGGGATCTCGAGAACCGTGTCGCCCACGGCAATCCGGTACTGCCGGATCAATGCGACGCGGCCGTCCAGCACCGGCACAATGCCCACCCCGCCGGGGTGTTCTACCACCTCGCGCGGAGCGAGCACCCCGTCGGCAAGCCGCGCCTGACCCGCGCGCACGTTGAAGATGCGCCCTTCAAACACGCGCTTCGACTCGGTCCACTGCTCCATCTGCACCGCCTGCCCGTGTGCGCCTGTACCGGTTACGGCCGGATCCCGCGCCAGCGCGAAGGGGGCCACCACACCGCCGAGACCTTCCCCACTACGCTCGCCCGCGAGACCCATCCCAGGCTCCGGCTGTCCACCGGGTTTTCCGCCGCCTCTGAAAGCACAAAGAAACTATCCTCGGGCACGACCGAATACGCCTTGCTTCGGGACCGCCCGTACGGGCCGGTATCGCCCGTCGCGTCAAACCGCATCCCCGCCAGCAGCGCCGGTTCGGAAAGCGGCGCATCGTCTATCTTCAGCACGCCCTCTTCAATAAGCACCCGCTCGCCCGGCACGCCCGCGACCCACCCCAGCAACAGATCCTCGCCGCTCTCCGAGGCGCTCCTGTAAAGCACGAGTTCGCCCCGCCGGGGCGGACGCCCCGCCGTCAGCCGCCGCCGGGTAAACGGCGCCGGCAAGCCAAACACCCACCGGTTCACGTATACGTGGTCCCCCTTGTGCACTGTGCTTTGAGCGGCGTCGGTTCGAACCGGCCAGCTTCGTCCGACAAAGAGCCGCAGGACAATCAGCATGCCCACCACGGCCAGGAGGCTCCGCCACCACCAGGTCGTTGAAAACCCCGTGAAGTCCCGAAGCCGGTGGGGAGGCCACCAGATGCACGTCGCCGGACCCAGCAGATTCTCATTGGGCACCCAGCCCCAGAACCGGCCGTCCCGGCTGCTCCGGCTGTTATCGCCAAGCAGAAAATAATGGCCTTCCGGAATGACGGAATACTCGTCCTCGGGCAGAATTCCGTATTTCATGCGCTCCCGGTGGCCCATGGCCGGGATACCCATCTCGAGTTCGTTGGTGTAGTACATGTCGGGCGGCATGTCGGGCGGAAACGGCACCGGCTCGCCGTTCACATGAAGCTTCCCCCCCTGGATATGAACGCGCTCGCCGGGCAGGCCCGCAATGCGCTTGACCAGCGTCGTTTTGGTCGCATCCGCCTCCACGGTCTTGAAGACAACGACATCCCAGCGCTTCGGCGCCTCGCCCTGGTAGATCCGTTTCTTCATAAACGGGTAGCGCAACCCGTACCGCCATTTGTTCACAAACACGCGGTCGCCCAGGAGAAAATGGGGATGCCCGTGCAGCGTCGGCTCCATTGAGCCCGAGGGAATCCGGAACGGTTCCGCAACCGACCAGCGGATCACCAGGGCCAGCGAGCCCGCGATCAGAATCGTCTTTCCCCACTCAATGGCGTTCTCGCGCGTGAATCCGCCCGTCAGCCAAGCCAGCGCCCCGAGAAGCACCGCCCCGAGACCTGCTTTCGCCGCCTGGGCGCCGCGCGACGGTTTCCCCGCGGGTAGCGCCGCGCCTCGCTTCTTCCTGCTGCCTGCCACCCGATCCCCCTTTCCGAAATCAGCCCGCGCCGTCCGGCGGTTCCGTCACGACCCCCACGGCACGGGCGCGATGCAGCGGCCACCATACCGAAACCACGTTGCCAATCATGTCTTCTCGCGAAACCCACGCCACGGGAGGCCCGGATGGCGCCGCGGTCGCGGCATCGACCACCACCACCACCCCGTCATCGGGAACACGGCCCGGCTTGAACTTCCCGTCCTCCGCAAGCAAACCCACTGCATGCCCGTCAATGCAGCACGTCCCGTCCTTGCGGGTGACGGCCTGGCCCGGCGTGCCCACCACCCGGCCCAGATGCATCTGCGGAGCAGCGCCGTCCCCGTCTTCGGCGGCATAGGCGATCAGCTCTCCCCGGCGTGGCAGGCGCCCGGGAAGCAAACGCGCGTTCGTGAACGGCATCCGCAATCCCGTCATCAGCCGGTTGACCAGCACGCGTTCGCCGCGCGCAGGAAGACCCGTCACCTGGCCATGCCGGACCCGCAGCGACATCACAACAAACCCCGTCACGAGCCCGTACAGCAGGAATGCCATAGGAATCCCGTACAGGATCCCTTTCCCCCACCAGGCGCGCGAGAACCCCGTAAAATCGCGCCGGTGACTCCACGGCCACCAGATACAAAACGCCCGGCCCACGATGTTCTCTTCGGGCACCCAGCCAAAATACCGCCCGTCGCGGCTGCGCGCGCTGTTATCGCCAAGCACCAGATAGTGCCCTTCCGGAATGAGGCTGTATTCGTCCTGAGGCAGCACCCCATAACGCATATGCTCACTGGACACATACCGGCGCGCGCCCCGTTCCAGTTCCTCCAGCTCATTCGTATACCGCATCCCCTCCGGCATGTCCGGGGGAAACGGCACCGGCTCGCCGTTCACGTGAAGCAGCCCGTTCGAAATGGAAACCCGCTCGCCCGGCAGCCCTGCCACCCGCTTGATCAGCACCTTGTGCACCGCATCCGCCTCGGGTGTAATAAAAACAACAATATCCCAGCGCTCCGGGTCCCCCAGATCAATCAGGCGCATGTTGCTGAAGGGAACCCGCGGACCGTACGCCAGCTTGTTCACCGCCACCCGGTCGCCCTTGAGAAACTTCGCGTCGCCGTGGAGCGTCGGCTCCATCGACCCCGACGGTATGCTGAACGGCTCGAACCACAGCCACCGGATCAGCAGAACGACCACGACCACCTTCAGCCAGGCTTTCCCGTTTTCTTTCGTCCACGGACCCGTGACAAACGTGATCGCATCCTGGAGCCGGCCGAACATGCCCCGGGTACCTTCCGCGCTCTGCCGGTTGCCGGTGGAATCCGCCATGCCCGCTACCGCCCCTCGTCGCCGACCTGCAGCAGCGCCATGAAGGCCTCCTGCGGCACTTCTACCGAGCCCACCTGTTTCATTCGGCGCTTGCCTTCCTTCTGTTTCTCCAGGAGCTTGCGTTTGCGCGTGATGTCGCCGCCATAACATTTCGCCGTCACGTTCTTGCGCAGCGCTTTAACGGTTTCGCGCACCAGAATGCGGTTTCCAATCGCCGCCTGGATCGCCACCTCGAACTGCTGCCGCGGAATCAGCTTCCGCAGTTTCGAAGCCAGCGTCCGCCCAATCCATTCCGCCGAACCCCGGAACACCACCGTCGACAGCGCGTCCACCGGTTCCCCGTTGAGCAGAATGTCGAGCTTCACAAGTTCGCCTTCCCGGTACCCGATCATGTGGTACTCGAGCGACGCGTATCCCCGGCTGTAGGTCTTCAGTTTGTCGTAAAAATCCAGCACGATCTCCGCCAGCGGCATCTGGTACACCGCAAGACACCGCCGCGCATCCAGATAATCCACCCGGACATGGAGCCCCCGCTTCTTCTTGCACAACTCGATGATCGGGCTCAGGTACTCCGTCGGCGTGATGATCTCCACCTCGATGTACGGTTCCTCCACGCGGTCAATCCGGGCCGGCTCGGGCATCTGCGAAGCGCTCTGAACCACCCGCATCTGCCCGTCGGTCATGTACGCGTGATACTCCACGTTCGGGACCGTCGTCACGAGCGTCAGATCAAACTCACGCTCCAGCCGCTCCTGCACGATCTCCATGTGCAGAAGCCCCAGAAATCCCAGCCGGAACCCCAGCCCCAACGCGTCCGAATTGTCCGCCTGGTACCGGAACGAGGCGTCATTCAGATGCAGCTTGTCCAGCGCGTCCCGAAGTTCCTGGATGTCCGTCGTGCCCGCGGGATACATGCCGCAGAACACCACCGGCAGGATCTCTTTGTATCCCGGCAGCGGCGCGCCGGCGGGGCGCAGCGCGTCCGTCACCGTGTCGCCGATGTTCACCGTCGCAAGGGTCTTGATCCCGCAGATCAGGTAACCCACCTCGCCCGCTTCCAGGGCATCGGACGGCCGGACCTCCGGCGTCATGAACCCCACTTCCGAAATCTCGTAGCGTTCGCCGTTCGACATCAGCATGACCCGCTGGTCTTTCTGCAAACGCCCGTCCACCACGCGCACATACGTCACCACGCCGCGGTAGGGATCGTACTTGGCGTCAAATATCAGCGCCCGCGGCGGCCGTGCCCGATCGCCCCGCGGCGGCGGCACCCGTTTCACAATCGCTTCGAGAACCTCCTGGGTGCCCAGGCCCGATTTCGCGCTCGCCAACACGGCCTCGCTCGCATCGAGCCCCACCACGTCCTCGATCTGCCGCCGCGTCGATTCCACATCCGCGCTGGGAAGATCCACCTTGTTGATCACGGGGATGATCTCGAGGTCCTGCTCAATGGCCCTGTACGCGTGCGCAAGCGTCTGCGCCTCCACCCCCTGGGCCGCATCCACCAGCAACAACGCCCCTTCACATGCGGCCAGGCTGCGCGACACTTCATACGAAAAATCCACGTGACCCGGCGTGTCGATCAGGTTCAACACATAATCCTGCCCGTCCCGGGCCCGGTAGTTCAGCCGGGCGGCCACCGACTTGATCGTGATCCCGCGCTCACGCTCCAGGTCCATCGTGTCCAGCGTCTGCTCGCGCAGATTCCGCGCGTCAACCGCCCCCGTATACTGAAGCAGCCGGTCCGCCAGCGTCGACTTGCCGTGGTCGATGTGTGCGATGATCGAAAAATTGCGAATCTGTTGCAGCGGTATTGCCATGTAACCCGTACCCGACGGAATCCTCTCGGTTGCCTGAACTCAACGTTGCGTTCGGTCAAATACCTGATCAATTACCCGTAAACTGCGAAAACCCGTCTCCAGATGCCGGCCCGCATAACCGCGAACCGCCGCGAACACCGCGCCGCTGTCGCCAATGTCCGGGCACGCCTCCGGATGCGCGGCCAACGCGCACAGGCCATCATAAGCGCGCGCCTCCAGCCGGCGATCGCCCGGCTGAGACGCCGACAAGACGCCATGTTCGTACGAAAACGACACCCATTCGCGCGTGCCGCGCGGCGCCAAAGCCACTTGAAAGCCCGCGCTCGACAACAGCCGAAGCGCCTGCCACGCCGCGTGCGTCCGGCCGTCGCCCGCCCACTGCGCCATCGAAACCAGCCCGCTGACGAGCGTCGAATACAATGCCTCGGACGGCTCGTTTTCCTGGGCCGCCTTGTACGCGATCTCCAGCGGAAACGACGCGCACACCAACTTATCGAGATCCGCCTTGATCAGCGGATACGTATCCAGTACGGACGCCTCGGCCAGCCTCTGCACCGACCGGCCGTCCTTCCAGTAGTACACAATCTCCAGCCGGTTAAACGTATCCAGCACGCCCGACAGGCTGCTCTTCGACCGCCGCGCGCCCGCCGCCATACACGCCACCTTGCCCCGGTCCGGCGTCAAGAACGTCACGATCCGGCTCGTCTCACTGAAGTCCACGCCCCGGAGCACCACGGCCTCTGTTCGTTCCTGCGACACAACCACACTCCGATGCGCCGGACCGTACGCACCCTTCGCCCGGCTCGAAGGGGAGACAAACGAAGTCCAAGGCGGGCAAGACATTACCACCACCATCTTACCACTCCACCGAAGTGGAAGCAAACCCGCACGCGGTTTCACGCTCGCCGGACGGCGCCCGAGCCGCGGGTCCGAGCCCGCCCCGAAAACACCGGCCTCCTTCCTCCCGCGCATCAAATTTGACCCGCGACATTTGCATGCGGTAGGATATGCACGCTTCGTTCCGCGAAGCATGCCGCCGGAGTGGTGGAATTGGTAGACACGCATGGTTCAGGACCATGTGCTCGCAAGGGCGTGGGGGTTCGAGTCCCTTCTCCGGCACCATACAAATTAAGCCCCGGCGATTACCCGCGCCGGGGCTTTTCTTATGCAGCACATCTGCGATTGAGGAGTGATTCCTGACCTCCTGCGCCCTTTCCTCACCCGACGACGTGCCGCCTGTTTGGAGCCAAATCCCCCGCCCGCACGACGCCGAGTCCTGCCTGGCCGCGCTCGGGTCCACCCGCCAGAAGGGTCGCTAAGGTTATCACTAGAATTATCGCTTACATAATGCGGCACACGTGTGATACACTGATTCCGAAATCGGACATTCTGCCGTAACGGTTTCCCAGTGGTTGGGGCATTCCAGCATTCAGATCACGGTGGACACCTGATGACGGCGTATCGCCGTGTTCGCAAACGCCAACAAATAAAGGAGACACCAACAAACAATCAGCGGAGTAGCGGGGATGCAGAAACAGGATTTGTCCACAGAAGTCGTACAACCAGCCTTCACGCTCCTGGCGGCGCTCGCGATTCTGCCCATCGTTCTATTATCCGCCTACTGGGCGCTCAGCAGTGCAAGCACGCGGATTCAGGAAAGCAGGGCCAGAACTGCCGAAGAGCAACGCATCGCAGCGAGAGAAGCACGCAGGGCAGCAATACAGACGGCATTTGACGGAATACTGCTACCGGACCAGGTCGACAGGAAAATCCTTTTTGATGCCCTTGTCTTCGCAGGAAAAGCAGAGCCCTCGACACACGAGGAAATCACGTCCCTGGGACATCTGTAGCCGTTCTGAATCAGGGCTCGTCCGTGTTCGCGGCCGAGTTATACGGCGTCGGGGTATGCCCGCCTCGCGGGTCCGGGTACCGGCCATTCACCGAAACATGGAATGCAAGATAGGGCCGCAAGACGCACCGGCTGCGCCACGGGGGGAGGCCGAAAACAGGCAGCTTCCAGTATACGATTGACTATTAAATGCAGTCAACGCATCCACCCCGCCCCGGCCTGTAAAAACTGTTTCACGCCACGAAACTTAGGTGTATAATATTCCCGAATTCTGGAAGGGCAACGCCCAAGGAGCGCCGAATGGCCCGAGTCGAGGCAAGTGCGCAGGTCCATAACCTGCAACAATTTAGCGGTATGCCCGAAATGCGGGGACAAGAATCCAGCTGCGGACACCGCTTAGTCCGTGCCGGCACCGACGGTGGCCGGTTTGCGGCGTGCGAAGGAGTGCGCAGGAAGGGTCTCACCGGCTTATTCCAGGCTCCCACCGCCAGGGAGCTCCTGACATCGAACGGGATCCGCTCGTCTGCACGGCTCGCCTGTTTTTCCATCTTCATCGAGATGCCGCATTAGGCCGATACGCTCTGTCTCGTTCCGGGACCTTATCTGAATCCAACCTGGCACACGAATACCTGACAACAACACGTGACACGAACACGCTGAGGGATTAAGGAAGCCTGTACATGAATCACAACAACCACACGCCGCACACCAACCATACATCGCAGAACAACCACGGCACGCGCACCCTGGGACCTGTGTCTGATCTGGAACGGCATCTCCCCAGCGACTGGTGGCGCACACTCTTCAAAGCCCTCTACCTCAAAACAGACGGCGATGTCGTCGAGAACGAGACCAACACGATCCAGGACGTCGAACAGCTCATCACGGCCACGGGCATCGGCCCGGAGGACCGCGTCCTTGACCTGTGCTGCGGCCAGGGACGCCACAGCATGGAACTCGCGCGCCGGGGCTACAAGTACGTCACCGGCATCGACCGCTCGCGCCACCTCATCCGGCTGGCCCGGCGGCGCGCCGAGCGCAAAAAGCTCCAGATCACGTTCCGCGAGGGCGACGCACGGAAGTTCCGGCTGCCCGAGTCGTCCTTCGATTGCGTGTTCATCATGGGCAATTCCTTCGGCTACTTTGAACGCGAAGAAGACGACCTCGCCGTCCTGCGCACCGTGCTCCGCGTGCTCAAGTCCGGTGGCCGGGTCCTGCTGGACGTCACCGACGGCGACTGGATGCGCTCCCATTTCGAACCCCGGAGCTGGGAATGGGTCGACCAGAACCACTTTGTCTGCCGCGAACGCGCCCTGGCAAGCGACAAGGTGCGCCTCATCAGCCGCGAAGTCGTCACCCACGTCGAGCGCGGCGTTATCGCCGACCAGTTCTACGCCGAACGCCTCTACACCTGCGAAGACCTCAAGCGCCTGCTGCGCACTGCCGGGTTCATGGATGTGAACCGCGTCGACGCGCCCGTCACCGGGTCCGACCGCCAGCAGGATCTCGGCATGATGGCGCAACGCATTTTCATCGTCGCCACGGCCCCGGAGACCCGGGTGCGGGTCCAACGCCGGGGGCCGTTGTTCCGTGACGTGACGGTCCTCCTGGGCGACCCGCGCCTCCCCGACGACGTCAAGCGCGAAGGTCAGTTCAATCCGGAAGACATCGACACGGTGCAACGGATGAAAAACGCCCTGGCCTCGCTGCGCGAATACAATTTCGCCTACTGGGACGACCACGAGAGCCTCCTGGACTTTCTCAAACGGGAACGGCCCGCGTTCGTGTTCAACCTGTGCGATGAAGGGTTCATGAACGACCCGTTCAAAGAACTGCATGTACCGGCGCTGCTCGAACTGTTTGGCATCCCCTACTCCGGCGGCGCGCCCGCCTGCCTCGGCATGTGCTACAACAAGGCCCTGGTGCGCTCGATCGCCCAGTCGCTCGAGATTCCCGTGCCGCTCGAAACCTATTCCAGCCCCGACGACCAGGCCGCGACCCTGCCGTCGCTGTTCCCCGCGCTCCTCAAACCCAACTTCGGCGACAGCAGCCAGGGCATCACCAAAGAGGCCGTCGTGCACACCAAGGAAGAGCTGATCGACTACCTCGAAGGCCTCCGCCGAGACTTCCCCCGCCGGCCGGTGCTGGTGCAGGAATTCCTCACGGGACCCGAATACAGCGTCGGCGTCATCGGCAACCCCGGACTCGATGTCACCGTGCTGCCCGTGCTCGAGGTCGATTACAGCGGGCTTCCCGAAGGACTGCCGCCCATCCTCGGCTACGAGTCCAAATGGATCCCCGACTCGCCCTACTGGAACGAGATCCGTTACCACGAGGCCGAGATCGGCGAAACCACCAAACGCGCCCTGAACGACTACTCCCTCGCCCTGTTCGAGCGCCTCGAGTGCCGCGACTACGCCCGCTTCGATTTCCGCGCCGATGCTCAGGGCCGGATCAAACTCCTCGAAGTCAACCCCAACCCCGGATGGTGCTGGGACGGCAAACTCAATTACATGGCGGGATTTGGAGGTCTGA
>JAAYAQ010000420.1 GCA_012719295.1 Candidatus Hydrogenedentota bacterium
AGCCTTTCCGCGATGCGCGGGGCTTCCGTGGCCGGGCACAGGGCGAGCACCGAGCCGGCCAGTCCGGCGCCGGTCAGGCATGCGCCATACGCCCCCGCTCCGAGGGCCGCATCGACGAGGGCATCGAGTGCGGGCGTGCTCGCACCGTAACCCCCCGGACACCGCTCGACAGGGATGCGTTCCGCGGCCAGACGCGCGATGGCCCCGTCACTGATGTCGAAGCAATACGGCTGGCCCTCTCTCCCGACCCGGCGGTCGCCGTCGTGGCCGGTGTTCATGAGCATCCCGGCACGGGCCCAATCGCCGGTCTCAACGGCGTCAGGGAAGAGGCGGGCGCGTTCCGACTCCGCGATGCCGAAAAGCAGGGGTCCTCGCATGGGAAATGCCTGGGGCCGCTGCGGCGGGGGGACATTGCCGAAATGCGTGGCATACAGGGCATCGAGGCCGGGGATGTCGTAGCGCTCGCGCAGGGCATCCAGGCTGAGCGTTTCCGGGACGCGTCCAAGCAGGCGGTAGAGCACGGCGAGCCCGTGGCGTGCGTCGAGCGCGTGCGGAGCCAAGTCGGGGAGGCCTTCGATGCCCCGCACGCGCTCAGGCGGCATGCCGAGAGCGGTCAGGCCCTCCCGGCATACGTGCAGGGCCATGCTGTAGGCAAACCGGTTTCGCGTGTACGCGATCAGGGCGTCGCCGCTCAGGCTGCGTTCGGTCTGGGAATTGACGACGAGCACGCAGACTTCGCCGGGAAGGGCGTAGGTCCGGACGGAAGAGAAGTCCAGGCGCTCCGGACGCAGGGCAACCGTGACGCACTGACCGGGTTTGCCGAGCACCATCGCGGCCTGGTCGCTGACGCCGCACCGGGAACCGGCATACCATTCCCCGTCCCGCGCGGAGAGGACCAGTGTTTCCGGGGCGAATGGCCCGCCTGCCCAGCTTGAAAAGGCCAACACGAGCCCCACGCAAAGGGCCGCCGATGAGCTGAGCGCGGCGCCCTGCGGCAGATTGCTTCCCACGGCCAGGAGGAGTTCCGGTACCGCGCGATCGGGCATGCGATGCTGCACGTTCAGGGCGCACCCTTCCACGTAGTTTCGCCAGCATCCGGCGGCCTGTCCCACCCGCGTCCTGACTTCAGAGGCGCCAATGAGTCGGTCCCACTCGGTCGTGAATCCCGGACTGTGCGACAGGGATTTCAGCGAGAAGGTGGTTTCCGGGAACGCGGGATTGATGTTGACGGCGGTTGTGGCCGGTCCGTCTGACCGGGCGGCGACGATGACGGTTTCGCGCTGATGGGTGGTCAGGTTGAGAAAGCCGCCGTGGGTGTCGACGTGCATGCCGCGCAGGTTGAGGCGCCCCGGACTGCGGAAGAGCCGCACCTCGCGGTCGCCGAAGCGGGCCAGGAAACAGCGCAGGGTCTCCTCCCAGACGTTTCGGGATTCCTGGAAGACGGCCTCGTCCCCGTAGATGTTTCTGATGCACGCGTCTGCGGCTTCAAAGCGCCGTAACCACTCCGTTGGCGTCACACTCCCCCTCCACTTCAAACCGCGGAGGCGCCCGCGGGGCCGGACGGGCTCAATTCGAGTAACTGGTTTTGATCCCGTACTCCCGGTGCAGGCGGTCCAGCTCGGCCACCAGGTCCGGCTGGGGCCCGACGCGGGTCATCTCACCGATGAGGAAATAGACCTTACGCAGGGCCCAGTCTCTCGCGATGCTCTCGTCGCCGGTTTCGGCCTGCGCGAGGTCGGCCCGGAAGATCACCTCCTTGCTTCGGTCGCGGGCCACGCCGGTCAGGCGCATGGCGAAATCCTTGTTTTTCGCGGGGTCGTAACGGCCGAAGACGGTGACGCCCTGTCCTTTGAAGAAGTCCGGGAGCTCCTTGGGGAACACGCTTTCTTCCGTGATGCGGCCGTAATCGGCTCGGCAGTCGACCAGGATGGGATCATTGACGGTGCCGAAGAAGCGCGGGAGATCGCTGGGAATGGCGTCCCAGGTGGGGCTGACGAAGGAATAGCCTTTGTTCCGGAAGGCAAGGAGGTCGAGAAGATACTGGTTCACGGTGTTTCCGCCTCCGAAGGCCAGCACGGTGTTTCGAGGCGCGTTCTTGTCGGTGACGGCGTTGATGATGGCCTTGCTGTCGAGCAGTCCGGCGGACGGGCGGCCGTCCGTGACGAGAAAGACCACGCCGGGCACGCCTTCACGCGGAGCCCGTTCGACGACGGGCCCGATGGCGCTGTAAACGTCGGTCTTCCCAAACGAGCGCAGGTTCTGCACGAAGCGCAGCGCGGCCTCCTTCTCTTCCGGAGTGGCATTCACGAATCCCCGTTCGAGACCGGCCGCCGTGTCGCGGAACACAATCAGGTTGAAGCGGTCTTCGGGACGCAGGCGGTTCAGGGCCTGGCGCAGGCCTTTGACGGTGTTGTCCAGTTTGGGTTGAGCGATGCTGCTTGAGGCATCGATGACAAAGGTGACGTCTTTGGGGAGGACTTCGATGGAGCCGCCGGCTTTCGGGACGATGTTGAGCCGGAAATAGCCCATGGGGTCGCCTTCCCGCCGGTAGGTGGCGATCTCGATATCGACGAGATCGTCGAGGAACTCGTACTTCTCCCGGGCTTCCTCGGTCGCCCTGGCGATCTCGGTCTGGGGGCCGATCAACCGCTCATCGGGCAGGGCGGCCAGGATTTGCTCGGGGGTGTCGAGGGATTGCGCGGGGGCGGGAATCTGTTCCCGTTCGGGGAGTTCGCCCACCGCGCCGCCTCCCGGTTGCCCGTCGCCCGTGCCGTCGAATCCGCCGCCCGGGCTCAGGGGATCCAGCGTCAGGAGCTCTTCGGGCAGGTCGGCGCCCTCGGTGCGCATGACGGGAAACTCTTCCTCGCCGAGAATGCGCATGGGGCTGGGCCGCACATGACGGCGGGCAATCTGAATGTCCTGGCGCGCGGTTTCACGGGAGATTTCGATGATGCGCGCGTCTACTTTTTTCAGGGCGGCTTCGTCGAGTTGGAGGTCATGTGTTCGCGTCAGGGGTTCCGTGGCTACGCGCTGGACCAGGTTGGGCACGCTCACCTCCTGATCGATGAGGGATTCGGACGGGCGCAACTCCTCTTTTTCGCGCGTAAGGAGCTCTTCCACGGAACCGGGCCGGGTGGTCAGCTCCCGGGTGGGATCGGGTTCCGGCGACTGGACGACCGGGGGGACATCTTCCATCACGCGCACCCTGAACCGCTGCACGACGTCTGGAGCCTGCCCGGCAACACGGAGCATCGGCACGCGCGGCGCCAGCCCGATCAGGGTCGCGTGCAGGAGCACCGAGATGACGATGCTCAGCAGCAGCAATGTCCGTCGTCGTAACATAATACGAAACCGGGTTATCCCATGGCGGCGAGACGTTCCCGGGCCTTGGCGGCCTGGCCGGATTCCGGGAACTCCTCGACCGTTTCGTTGTACACTTTTCGGGCCTGTTCGAGCGCGTTGGCCTTTTCATAGCACTGCCCGGCCCGCCAGAGGGACTCGGGGGACAGTTCTTCGTGGAGGAACAGAATGGCGACGCGCATGTAACTCCGCGCGGCGGCTTCAAACTCGCCCTTGCTCTCCTGGATCTCGCCAATGCGGAACCGTGCGCGGGCCGCCGTGTCGCCCGTGTTGGTGTTTGCGGCTTCCTGATACATTTCGAAGGCCTTGTCGGGCTGGTTCAGGGTCTCGTAGAGCTTGCCCATGCGGAACCAGGATTCGACCGCCTCGGTGCTCTTGGGGGCCTCGGTGACAATCGCCTGATAGAGTTGGAGGGCCTCCTCGGTCTTGCCCGCGAGTTCCCGGCATTCGGCAATCTTGAAACGCACCCGGTTCGGGCTGGCGTAATTGGGCATGGCCGTCAGGAGCGCCTGAAGCACGCGGGCCGATTCGTCGTATTTCTTCGCGGTATGCAGTTCCTGCGCGGTCCAAAGATAGGTCTTTTCGTTCAGCGGCGCGTCGGGAAACTCGGTCACCACGCGGTAGAACAGGTCCATGGCGGTGGCATAGTCCTTGGTCTCGTAACGGGCCAGGGCGAGCCCTTTCAAGGCGCGACCGGCATAGGCGCCCTTGGGGTCGGTTTCGTAGGCCCTGGAATACGACTCGATGGCCTTCACGGGGTCATTGCCCTCGCGGACGAGGTAATCGCCAATCCGCAGATGGGACTCGGCCACATGCGGTCCCTGCGGGAACGCTTCGAGGACCTGCGCAAAGGTGTCGGCGCTCTCTTTGTACTTCTGCATGTTGTGGTACGTGATCGCCATGCGATAGAGCATTTCCTCGCGCACGGCGGGTTCGGTGGCCGTCTGGAGGATCTGCGTGTATTTTTCGATCGCGTCCCCGAAGGAGGCTTGCAGGAATTCCTTGTCGGCGATCCGGAGCATGGCCTGCTCGGTCAGGACATGTTCGGGATAGGCCTTCGCAAATTGTTCAAAGATGCCGGCGGCTTCCTGGCCGCGGCCGAGGGCTTCCAGCATTTCCCCCTGTTTGAACAAGGCTTCGGCGCCAAATTCGCTGTTGCCGAACTTCTCGGCAATCAGACGGTACAGATCGAAGGCGTCCTCGTAGTTCTGCTGTTTGGTCAACAGACTGGCGAGCAGAAAGGAGGCCTCGCCCGCGAACTGGGACTGGGGATTGGCGTCGATGAAGCGTTCGATCTCCGCGCGGGCGGTGTCCTCTTCCCCTTTGAGGAACAGGGACCAGGCGATTTTGTAGTGGGCGCGGCTCGCGAATTCCGAGTCGGGGAACTTCTCGCGGATTTCCTTGTAGACGGCGATGGCCTCGTCGTATTTCTCCAGGGACTGGAGGCAATTGGCCTCGAGGTATTTCATGCCGCCCACCTCAGGCGATTCCGGGTTGGCGCCGACAAAGGCCCTGGCCGCTTCAATGGCTTCCGCGGCATTGCCGGCGTGGTACAGGGCCCACGCATACCCGTACGCGCCGTTCTGGGCATGGGGTGTGTTGGGGAAGTCGGCCTGGAGTTTCCGGTATGCGGCGACGGCGGGTTCGTACCAGCCGAGGCGGTCATAGGTCTCGGCGGCGCGGAACTGGCTCTCGGCGCGCAGCGTGTCGTCGGCGTTTGAGGCGGCGACCTCGGCGAATTCAGACGCGGCTTTCTCGAGGGAATTCTGGGCGAGATAGACGAACGCCAGTTGAAACCGCGCGAAGGGCGCGAGGGAACTCGCGGGGAAGTTCTCCGAGAGCGTGGCGAACGCGGCAGCCGATTTAGGCAGGTCATTTTTCTGATACTGCAATTTGCCGAGGTAATAGAGGGCTTCCGCGCGGACTTCCGGGGCGGCCCCCTCCCCCGTTACACCGTTCAGGGCCGCCTCCGCCTGGTCGAGCTGGCCGAGATGGAAGTGGATTTCGCCCTTGCGAAGCAACGCGCGGCTGGACTCCTCGCCCTGCGGGACCGTCGTCAGAAACTGGTCGTAGACCTTCAGGGCGTCCTCGTACTTCTGGAGGGCATACTCGGACTCTCCCAGGCGGTAGAGCGCGGTGCCCACCTGCTGGCCTTGCGGGAAGCTCTCGAGGTAGGCCCGGTATTCCGCGGCGGCTTCTTCGAAGAAGCCCCGGCGGAAAAAGCCGTTCGCGATGTCGATTTGGGCCTGTTCGGCGTCCTGGCCGGCGCTCGACATGCTGAGCGCGGTCAACAGGAGGCACGCCACGGAGGTTCTCAGGTGGTTCGTCATGGATGCACTCACGAAGCTCCTACGGGCTCCTCTTGCAGCGCGGCAAAGGAGACATTGTCGATATCGGCGTTCTTGCAGCAGTCGAGAATGGCGATTGCCCGCCCCAGAACGGCGTTGCGGTCGCCGCGAATGATGACGGAGCCGCCGGGGAAGAGCTCGGCGACGCGGTCCAGCACCCCCTGCAACTGTTCGATGGTCAGTTCGCGGTCATTGACGATGATTTTGCCGTCGCTGGTCAGGTTGATGTAGATCTCTCCCTGCGACCGCTCATCCATTTCCGACTCGCTTGCGGTGGGGAGCTGGATGTCGAGTTCGCTCTCCATCGAGGTGAACACCGTGGTGGTCATGAAGAACACGAGGGTGAGGAACACGATGTCGATGAGGGGCGCAAGTTGCAGCCCTTCGAGTTCTTCGCTGGCACGATTCCCGAACTTCATACGCCCTCTCCCCGTGACAGGGCCTCGACGACCTCGCTCGCCTGGGCCTCCACTTCCGCGATGATCTTGATGACCCGTCCCCGGAAGTAGTAGTACGCCAGCAGGGCGGGAATGGCCAGGAGCAGCCCCGCGGCGGTGGTGATCATGGCCATCGAGACGCTGTAGGCCATGCTCAGCGCGCGGCTCTGGGCATCATCGAAGGCGATGGCGCCGAAGGCCCGCATCATCCCCCACACCGTGCCCAGCAGGCCGAGGAGCGGGGCGATCACGCCGACGTTGTTGATGTACGAGATCCGTTGCCACAGGGCTGCCGCGCCGCGTTCACCTTCGCTCTCCATGGCTTCCTGAATGACGTAGCGGTCGTGCCCCGCCATCTTGAGTCCGGACTTGATGACATTGGCGAGCAGCTCATCGCGGCCGTCGCACATCTGGTAGGCGCCGCGGAGGTCGCCGGCGCGAATCTGGCTGAGCGCGCGTTTCAAGAGGTTCGGGGGCACTTCACGCGCGGGCGTGATGGTGAAGAAAAAGTAGATCAGCATGATGAACGTAATGACGCTCAAGCCGATAATGACGTAGAGAATCCATCCGCCCTCGCGGATCATCACGGCGAGCGTGAGCTGCTCAGGCTGTGCCGTTTCCGCCACGGGCGTTACGGCAACCTCTTCTGTCGCCGGAGGTTCGGATTCCTGTGCTTCCGCGGCCAGCGCCATGCACACGACGCCTGCCAAGAGAATTCCTGCCGCCAGCAAACTCCACCTCATCGTGACCGATGCTCCTTTCCTCAGTTGAGCATCCGAAGGCATGTTCCTCCGGATTCATAGAGATTATTATGCCTTGGCGGTGATTCCGGTTGCAAAAGGTGGAAAAATCATTCCGGGGCCACGGGCAGGACGCTGAGCAAATCATCCACCACGCGCGGAAACAGCGCGCTCTGGCCGGATTCCGGGCGGTACCGCCCCGTGATGGTGTCGAGGTGGCTCCATCCCTTGAGAATACGAATCCGGTCGGGCAGGGCGAGCGTGTGCGCACGGAGGAGGTCTTCCCGCAGCCGGGTCGGGAACACCGGGATTTCCCGCCCGCGGATGACTTGGGTCTCGTAGACCCGTTCGGTCTCGGTTCCATCGAGCAGAAGCTGGCTCTGCAGGGGGACGAATCCATCTCCAACCCGGTATGTTCCAATGGGATAGGATGCTCCGGCGGATTCCACGGTGCTCATGACCTGCTGGACCAGTCGAAGGGCGCTGTTCATCGTGTAGCGGTTCTCATGATCGTCGGGAACCGAGCCGTTCAGGGCGCGCGTAATGTCATCGGCCGCGTCTATGTATCCGGCGTAGACAAAAAACTTGTCCAGGTGCATGCCGCCCCGTTCGGCCGGCGTAATCAGGTCGAGGCCGCCGCAATAGGTATCGAACAGCTCGGACGGTTCGAAGGTCTCATCGGCGATGCCGCTCAATTCCCGCGCGTACGTGAGATTGGCGTCCCGCGGCGAGAGGGTGATTTCATGCAAGTTCCAAGGCCACAACCAGGCCCTGAAGGTGCGGGTGGGGATGCCAAACCCGCCGGCTGCGTCGAAATTGGCCCAGCCCACATCCAGGTCGCCCTGACGCTGAATGTTGAAATAGCCGTTGAGCGCCAGCTCGGCCAGCAGCCCCTGGAAGATTTTCTCGCCGATGAACTCCCGGGTGAAGCCGATCCCGGATAGCGTGTGGCGGACCCATTCGGGCGTGCCCCAGGGCGTGCCCGTGTGCGGACAGGCCAGGGTCACGACGGCAAACACCCGTTCCGCGTGCTCGGGATAGTTGACGAGGAAGGCCCGGGCCTTGAGGCCCCCCGCGCTGTGGGCGACCATCGCGTACGGTCCCGAAGGAAAGACATAGCGTTTTCCATCCAGTTCGACGCCGTGGGTTTCCGCGTTCTCGATAAAGCGCGCCAGATACGCGACGACACTTTCGGAGAACGACGGATACGCGCTGCTGAATCCGATGGGCGCCGTCACGCCGGTCCCGGGATGGCTGAAATTCCAGAGCTGGAAATGCGCGCGGAAGGCGGCGGCCTCGTCGCTGTGCTCGGCCCAGTGCGCGAAATCGGTCCAGCGGTCGCTGACCATGCCGTGGATGAGGATCACCGGCACGGGGCCCGCGATCGTCTCGGGCGCCATGGGGTAGAAGTCCCACGCGGCCTTTGCTTCGGGCGCCGCGGAGACGGGGGTGAAATCGAAGAAGTCGCCGGTCGGCGCGGGCCCGGGCAGGGGCGTTTCCGGAATCTCCTCGTCCTCGTCCTCTTCCGTCACAACATATTCGCCCGGGTATTCGAGCAGGTATTCGAGGTAACCGAAACGCGTTCCCGGCGCGAGAGGCACGCGCATGTAGAGATCTTCGCCGATCCGGCGATAGACGGCGATGCCATTTCCTTCCGCCGGGAACGGAATAGAGAGATTCAGGGGCAGAGAGCTGGTCGCGGAAACGGTAATGGCCTGTGCCCGGAGCACGGACGCGTCAATCCGGTCAGGGGTCACCGGCAGGGCGGCTGTTTTCGCGGCCACCGCGTCTCCATTCAGGAGCATCCCATTGGAGAGGGTGACGGATTTCCCAAGAAACCGGGCAATGGCGCGCTGGCAGTCCAGTGCCGTGGAGCCTTCATCTCTCAGCGTTCGCTGCAGATGCCACTGGAACTCGCCGACCCCCGCGCTGGCGGCCGATGCCAGGATGAGCGCCGCAAGCGCAAGCGCGCCCGTGACTCGAACAAACATTTCACCCGTCCTCCGCCCCGCTGTCGAAATGTCTTGTCTGTGGTATCCAGGCTGCATTCCGATATTCTACTACAAGGCGCCGTGTCCGCCCGGCCACAGGGGCGGGGCAGGGCTTAGTTCTTCTTCCTCCGCCGCATGAACGCGGGAATGTCGAGGTCTTCGGACTCGTCCCTGGGGAAGCGGCCCGCCGGACTATAGGAGGTCTCGGCGCCGCCTTCCGCGGGCTGTTCCGGAAACAGGTATTGAATCTCGGGTTCGGCGTCCGGGTTTGCAGCCGCGTCGCGCTCCGGCATGGCCTGGGCGATGGCATGCGGGGTGGACATGTGGGCTCTGGCCGGTATTTCGGGCGGGCACGCCGCCTGGCCGGGCGCCGCGGCGCGGACTTCGGCGGTCGGCATGGGTTCGATATCCTCTGCACTCGCAAAAACCGGACTTTCCCCGGCCGCGCCGGTTTCGACGAGGCTGTCGAAGGGGGCAAGACCGTCCTCATCCTCCGAAGACAGATCGGCCTCCATGACGGGCATTGATTGCGGCGGCTCCCGTCGCCCTGCCGTAACCGGAGAGAATCCCGCCGCGATAACGGTGACCTGGAGCTCCGGACATTCTTCATCGAGGACCACGGCGCCAAAGATGATGTTCGCATCGGGATGGGCCGATTTCTGTACCGTGGAGACGGCCTGCTGCACTTCGCGCATGCCGATGTCGCATCCCCCGGTGATGTTTACGATGACGCCCGTAGCGCCCTCGATGTTCGATTGCTCGAGCAGCGGGCAAATGATGGCCCTTTCGGCGGCGGTTACGGCGCGGTTCTCGCCATCCGCCTTTCCGATGCCCATCAGGGCGCGGCCGCGCGCCTGCATGATGGTCCGGACGTCGGCGAAATCGAGATTGATCAGCCCTGGCACCGTGATGAGCTCGGAGATGGCGCGGACACCGTTGTGCAGCACCTCGTCCGCCAGGCGGAAGGCGTTGAGGAAGGAAATGTTGTTCTGACAGAGGGTGGCGACCCGGTCGTTGGGGACGACGATCAGGGTGTCGACGTATTTTTCGAGACCACCGAGGCCTTTCAGAGCGTTTTCGTGGCGCTGGGGGCCTTCAAAACTGAACGGCAGGGTGACGATCGCCACGGTCAACGCGCCGGTTTCCCGGGCCACTTCGGCGATGATGGGCGAGGCGCCCGTGCCGGTGCCGCCGCCCAGACCGGCGGTCAGGAAGATCATGTCGGCGCCTTTCAGGACTTCGGCGATGCGTTCCCGGTCTTCGAGGGCGGCTTTTTGGCCGATCTCGGGTTTTGCGCCCGAGCCGAGGCCCCCGGTGACCCCGGACCCAATCTGGAGGCGGGTGCCGGCGGGAGAGCTTTTGAGGGCTTGCGCGTCGGTATTGAACGTGATGAACTCGACATCCTTGAGTCCAGCCTCGATCATCCGGCCGACGGCGTTGCCGCCGCCGCCGCCGATGCCGCATACCTTGATGACGGCGCGATCTTCAAAGGTCTGATATTCGTCTGACATCCCGATGACCATGGTTCGTTCTCCCCAACGGTTGCGTGCGGCCGCGGCCAGTTGCCGGCCTCGCTGCCGCGCGCGGTCGTCTCATCAAAAACCCCAAGCAGGCACGAGCATTCATTTACAGGCCAGATCCCGTCCAAAGCGAAGATCCAGATATTCCGTACAGGGCAGGCGTCCTTCCAGCTCCTGCCAGAGGATGTCCAGGCGCCGGGCCTGGACATCATAATCGCCGCGTCCCCACCGGATTTCGAACGGCAACGTCGCGCAATACATGCGGATGTCGTTGTCGTCATACACGGCCAATTCGTCGACCGGCGTGACGGACGCCATGCGCGTCTTTGCGTAAGCCTCCCAGACGGCCAGCCCCTCGGCGAGCTCGGGGCGATCGACCGGCTCGCCCGGCGCGACCGTGCTGATGGGCGGGTGGAGCGCAAGGAGCGGTCCGACATAAGGGGCGCCGGCCGGCACTTCGTCGAGAATGACGCCGGATGCGTCGATCTCGTACGTGCGGTTGTTGACGACGAGGGTGGCCACGGCGATGCGTTCTTCAATCGCGAGCGCGATGACGTCCGGGAAGATGCGGGTCACGGCGCAGGTTTTTACGCGGGGCAGCGCCTGTACGCGGTCGGCGATCTCCCGGGGATCCAGGAAAAAGATGTTGTCGGCCTTGGAAACTTGCGAGGCCTGGACAATTGCATCGGGGCTGAGGATCGACGCCCCCTGCACGAGGATGTGCTGGATCCGGTAGTTGGGCGATTCGCGGAGATAGTGGGCCAGGCCATAGCCGCTGCCCCACAGCAGACACGAAAACGCCACAAACTTCACGACGGGGCTCAGGTAGGCCAGCGCGGCGTGATGATGCTTTCTCCGTCTGGGGGCGCTGTCGTTGGGAGCCCGTTCTTTCATGCCTGTTTCGCCAGCTCCTGAAGAAGCGGCTCGGCCACCTGGTTGACGTTCCCGGCGCCCAGGATCAGAACCAGATCGCCGGGCTGCAGATCCCCTGCGATAAGACCCGGCACCGCAAACATATCGTTTACAAGCTGCACATTTTCCGCGCCCTGCTGCCGGGCCGCGTCCACAATCAGGCCCGAATCGACGCCCGGCATCGGTTGTTCCCGGGACGGATAGATGTCGGTAACGATGGCGCGGTCCACCGTGGCCAGGACCTCCGCAAAACGGTCGCAGAAGAACTTGGTCCGGCTGAAGAGATGCGGCTGGAAAACCGCGATAATGCGATTGGGGCGAATCCAGCGGGCGGCTTCCAGGGTGCTTTCGATTTCGGTGGGATGGTGCGCGTAATCCTCAACCACGAGGACGCCGCGCTGTTCGCCGCAGACCTGCAGCCGCCGCCGCACGCCGTCGTACATGCGCAGTCCGTCGGCGATATGCGGGAACTTGAGGCCGAGGCAGAGCCCCACGCAGCAGGCGGCGAGGGCATTGCGCACATTGTGCACGCCCAGCGCCTTTACCTCGAGGGCGCCCAGCTCTCCGGTCACCCCCAGCCGCTCATCTTCGCTGATCACGCCGATGGAGGTGCGCAGATCCGCGAGCCGGCGCGACATGGGGGCGTGCAGGTTGCCTTCGCTCCAGCGCACATTGACCCCGCGCAGCGAGGCGCCCTGTTCCAGTCCGTAGGTGAGGCAGACGCTGTCGATCTCCGGCAAGATATCGCGCGAATTGGGGTCATCCCAGCACAGAATCGAATACCCGTAGAACGGGACCACATTGCAGAAATCGACGAAAGCCCGCTTGATGCGATCGAGGGTGCCGTAGTACTCGAGGTGTTCCGCGTCGATGCTCGTCACCACGCTGATGGTAGGATGCAGGCGCAGGAACGAGCCGTCGTGCTCATCGGCCTCCGCGACGAGGTACTCGCCGGTGCCCCATCGCGCGTTGGTGCCGCTGCGGTGGAGAATGCCGCCCACAATGCTGGTTGCGCCGAAATTGGCCCGTTCGAACATCGCGCTGATCATCGAGGTGGTCGTCGTTTTGCCGTGGGTGCCGCCCACGGCAATGGCGTTCGGCTTCAAACGCATCAAGTCGGCCAGCAGTTCGCTCCGGTGCAGCACGGGCGTGCCGCGGTCCCGCGCGGCCAGCACTTCAACGTTGTCCCTGGGCACGGCCTCCGATACGACGACGATCTGGGCGTCGCCCACATGCGCCGCGTCGTGGCCTTCGTGAAACCGAAGACCGCACTGGACCAGTCGGTCCGTGATGGGCGTGGCCTGCAAGTCTGAACCCGACGTCTCATACCCCAGATTCAGGAGGATTTCGGCGAGACCGCTCATGCCGATGCCGCCGACGCCGACAAAATGCACTTTTCGTTTGATTCCGTTCAAGGCGACCTCATCTACCCAATATATTGTGGTATTTTCAAGTATATCACAACGTTTACCACAAGGGAAGGTACTCTTTCGGGATGACTCTGCGCTTGCGGCTTCGGCGTAAGTGTCTGTCAGGCCAGTGCTTACATTGCAGGCGCTTGAGCGGCCCCATCCCGCACCATTCGGCTCCGGGAGCCCCCCAAATGTTGTGGCGCCCTGAATTGTGGCAGCCGGGGCGGGAAGTCGCACCCGGGCATAAGAATCCCTGCAGCCCGGAGAAGTTTCCGTCACCGGCCGGAGAAGCCGGCCGTGGGGCGGGGAATGGTTCGTCAGTCTGTCGGGAATTCATCGATTTTGCGAAGGCCGCCGGCGCGGGGAACGCGCCCCGGGAAGCCCAAGATTATGGGATGAAAGACATTGCAGATGCCGTGGAGATTGGCACTGCAATTGCGATTTACAGGAAAAGGAGAGTCAGCTGATCGAACGTGTTAAACGGGGAGGTTGGGAGTATGAGGATGAGAGCAGGATTCACGCTGATCGAGCTGATGATTGTGGTATCCATCATCGCGATCATCGCGGCCATCGCCATCCCGAGTCTGCTGCGCGCCCGGATTTCCGCGAACGAGGCCTCAGCCATCAGTTCGTTGCGCACGCTGTCCTCCGCGCAGATAAGCTTCCAGGCGGGGTGTTACCAGGACGCGGATTCGGACGGTGTCGGCGACTATGGCACGCTGGCCCAGCTTCAAAACCCGGACGGGGCAGCGGGGGTGCCGGGGTACATCGATGAGACGCTGGCCAGCGGGGTCAAACAGGGGTACAACTTCACGATGAACGTTGTTGCGGGAGGCGGCGGCAATCCACCGACATTCTCCTGCAACGCGGATCCCCAGAGCGCGCAGAGCGGCCGGCGGACCTTCTTTATCGACGAGTCCGGCGTTCTTCGTTTTGAGAGCAATGGCGCCGCGGCGACGGCCGCATCGCCGCCGGTTGGCGCGTAGCGCTCCACGCTTCCGAAGCATGTTTTCACGCGCCGGGGCGGGCCGCATTCAGCCGGTCGTGCAGGCGGCGGGCCTGGAGGAGAAACGCCTCGAGACGGGCCTCGATGATCTGCGGGAAGGTGTTGCCGTCGGTCTCAATGGCGAGGAAGGGCAGTTTGCGATGGGTCCGCAGCAGCTCCTCCCAGGACACATGGCCGTTGTGGCGGGCGATGGCGCGTTTTTCGGTGGTGGTCAGTTTCTCGCTCAGGATCGATTCGGCGACGCGCGAGGGCATGCAGCCGAACGGCCCGATGGAGATGATGCCGCACGAGGGATGGAGAATCTCGTGAAGGGCGTTGCCGACCGTGAGAATGGCCTCGCCGGTAAGACGCGGCGAGATGAACCGGGAACCGGCGTCGACGACGGGGCCCACATCCAGGCCGTCGCAATAGAAGAGGTTTGAGAGCGCGAGACGCTTGCGCACTCCCTGGTCGAGATAGCGCTTGACCCAGTGGCGCAGCCAGAAGGCCAGCGAGCGTTCGCCGTCGATGCCTGCCCGGGCCAGCCAGTCCAGGTATTTGATCCATTCGTTGGTCTGCGCGGTGCGTACGGCGATCCCTTCGTGTGCGAGCTGCTCCACGAGGCCCTGGAGCGAGATGGGATCGCGGCGCACGTAGATCTCGCCGATCAGGGAGACCGTGGGGATCTCGCGGCAGGGTTTCTTGAGCGCGAGCGCGCCGAGCCGTTTTCCCGTGCGCGACAATTGGCGCGCGACGGCGGGCCATCCCTTGTGCATGACGGCGACAAGCGCCTTGTGCTCCTCGCCCAGGATGCGCACGCCTTCAGCGGGATTGACCGCGGCGGCGAGAATCATCGAGTACATGTCGTCGAACAGGTCGCCGGCGATGACGCCCAGCCAGGCGGTGAGGGCGAAATGGTCGCCGAGGCCGGCATACCCGTTAGCGGTCGTCAACGACAGGACGGCCATATCGGGAACGCCAAGCTTCTCGATCAGTCCCCTCGAAAAAACGTGATACTGGCCGAAGCGGCAGGGACCGTTGGTGCTCAGCATGAAATAGGCGGTGATCTCGCCGGGCGGCCGCCGCTCCAGATACTGCACGAGTGACCCGACGGTAGTCTGCAGGGGCAGGCACTCCTTGCAGGTGGAGTGGGCCCGGCCCAGTTTAAGGGTCTCCTCGTCGGCCGAAGGAAGGGGCTCGGCGCGGACACCGCCCCGGCCGAAGGCGCCGGCGACGAGGGCCGTGCCGTAGCGGCCCATGGCGGGAATGATGACCTTGACCCTGGGGTCGTTGAGGGGGACCCATTCCCCCGACGAGCACCGGATGCCCGCGGCGCGATTGCGGTATTCCACGGCGGCCGGGCGAACCGGTGTTCTGGACGGGGCGGTCCCCGCCCGGGACGGGCGTCCGAGGTGGCGGAAATGGTGGACGATGTCGAGGAACGCTTCGACGCGGGTCTCGATGCCGGCATCGGCGGTATGGTTGTCCAGTTCGAGAGTCAGGGAGGGTTTCCGCCCCATGATGTCGCGGAAGTAGGTGATGAGAAATGAATCCGGCCCGCACGAGAAGTTGGTGATGTAGGCGCCAAATAGCTGGGGATGGTCTTTTACGAACCGCGCAGCGCGCAGGAGGGCCTGCCCCATTCCCCAGTACATGTTGTGATCGTCGGGGAGCGGTTGGTCGTCGCACGGCAGCATGTCGAAGGGGATGATGCTGACCCCGCGCGAGGCGAACTTCGCCGGGATGCCCTTGTTCGCCTCGGGCGCGAAGGTATTGTACGGCCGCCCGAACAGGACGACGCCGGTGAGAGACGGGTCTTTCTCGAGGTGGCTGAGTTGTTCGCGGCCCATCCGGCGCAGATCGTCGACAAAGGCGGCCTGTTCGACCCAGGCGGCTGCCGCGGCCTTCTTGATCGCTGCAGGGTCGCGGCGCAGCGCTTCGGCCAGCCGTTCCAGGGACGCGAGGTTCGGCTCGAGCCCTTTCGAGAAGTCGAGATGCGGCTGGAGCACATGCGGCGCATCGAACTCGGGAAAGGCGGCCTTGAGGTAATACGGTTCCCCCTGAACAAAGACACAGGTACAGGCGTCTTCCGGGGCCCCGGGGGTCTGCACGCCGCCGATGTGGGGCAGAAAGACGTAATCGGGTTTCAGGGCGAGGAGCGAGGCCGCGTACCCGTGGGCGAGCTCCGCGGGGAAACAGAATGCCGCACCCTGTTGATCGATGCCGTTCGGATCGGGTTCCTCCGGGAGCACAACGCGGAATCCGAGATCGCCGAAGAACCGCCGGTAGAACGGGAGGCAGGTGTGGGTCATGAACGAACGGTTGAGGCCCACGGTTGGCCGGGAGTCCGTCTCGACGCCGGGCGCCGGGTCGCGGAAGAGACGCCGCTCGCGCTGTACGACCAGATTGAGGCCGGCGGTGTCGATGCGCCGGTTGTGCAACTGGTTGTCATAGCGGTTGCAGATTCCGCCGAACGGAAAGACCTGTTCATCGATTTCGATACGGGCAATCTCGCAGGCGAGGTCGCACCCGTCGCTGCCGCCGTTGCAGGTGAACGGGCTCAGATAGCCCACTTCGCGGCGGGCCAGGTCATTGAGGTCGAAGACGTCCGGTTGAAGCAATCCGTCGTCGATGCGGCGTTCGACCTCGAGGGCCACGCCGAAGGCGCCCATCAATCCGGGCTCGGGCGGCACGATGATCGTCTTGCCGGTCAGGGCGGCCATGGCGACGGGGATGGCTTCGTTGTAGCAGACCCCGCCCTGCATGAAGACCTTCCGCCCTACCGGGCGGTTGCCTTTCACGCGATTGGCGTAATTCATGCAGATCGAGTAAACCAGTCCGGCGACGATGTCCGGCACGGGCACGCCTTCCTGGGCGGCGCCTTTGATGTCCGAGCCGATGAAGGCGGCGCACTGGTCGTTGAAATTTGGAGGCGCCTGGCCCTCAAACGCGGTGCGGCTGATCTCGGTCACCGGGATGCCGAGGCTTTCCTTGGCGGATTCCTCGAGGAAGGAGCCGGTGCCCGCGCTGCACGCTTCGTTCATGGCGTAATCGGAGGCCACGCCGTTGGTGATGTAGGTGTACTTGGCGTCCTGCCCGCCAATTTCGAAGATGGTGTCGACTTCGGGGTCGAAATGCAGGGCGCCGGTGGCGTGGGCGATGATTTCGTTGATGACGCCGCCGGTGAGTGCGTGAAGTCCCGCGATCTGGCGTCCGGACCCGGTCACGCCCAGGCCAACGATGTCGATGGGGGACTGAAGCTGGGCGGCGAGGCTTGCATAGACCCTGCGCGACGCACCGACGGGGTCGCCGTTGGTGCGCAGGTACTCCGCGGCCAGGATGGCCTTGTCGCGGCAGCGCATCACGACGCCCTTGGTGGTGGTGGACCCGACATCGAGCCCCACGATGGTCTTGTCGCCGGCCTCGGCCCGCCCCCGGGGATGTTGGCGAAACTCGACCTGGCGCCGGTAGGCATTCAGGGGTTTGAGGAACGACAGGGTCGACCGGCGGAACGTCATGACGGTATCGGCGCTGGCGATGGGTCTGACCTCGTTTTCCAGGGCCCATACGGCCGCGCCCAGTGCCTCGAACCACGGGGCCGATTCCGGGATGCACAGGTCGCCGATGCGTTCCCTCAGGTAATGCACCATGGAGGCGTTCCGGCTGCAGCCGCCAATGAGCAGCGCGGAGGTCATCGGCAGTTTTTTGAGCAGCTCGACGATCTTCCCGGCAAGCATGCGGGACAGCCCGGCCACGACCTGCGCCTTGGGAATGCCCTTGTTCAGGGCATGGGTGCAATCGCTCTTACAAAACACCGAACAGCGTCCGGACACCTTGTGCCAGGTCTCGGGCTGCGGCATGCACTCGACCTCGTCGAGGGAGATGTCCATGCGCCCGAGCTGTTGCAGGAAGAACTCGCCCGTACCGGAGGCGCATTTGTTGCCCGTGTAAATGCCCTGAATGCGGCTGTCGTCATCGAGATGGTAGACCATGAAGGTCTCCCCGCCCGCACTGATGACGATGCGATAGGGGTGCGCGCCAGGAAACGTGTGGGCAACGGCCCGTTCGACCGCTTCGGGTTCGGATATGGTCGATAACTCAAGGAATTTGCGAAACTTACGGCCCGTCGCGGCGATGCGTAGCATTTCCAAATCTGGAATGTCGGCGAGAAGAATCTGGAGCGTGCCTCGCGGATTGCCGTCGTGAGGACGGGTGGTTGCGGAAACCACTTCGGCGCCCTGCGCTCCCTGCCGCAAACGGACCACGCCGATGGTAGATGCGCCCACACAAATCCCTAGAGACTGTGCGACCATTTCTGCAGACCCCTGAGACCGTACCGGACCGGTATTCGTATTCATGTTCATATGCTTGAGGGAAACGGCCACACC
>JAAYAQ010000421.1 GCA_012719295.1 Candidatus Hydrogenedentota bacterium
GGCCCGTCGTTCTGAAAAAGTCTCGGCGTGACGAATGCATGATGTCCTCCCCGAACAGCGCACCCAGGGTCGCGGCTCGTTTCCCGCAGTATACCAACAGCCCGCGCCGCGTGGGCAAGCTGGCGCCCGGCGTCTCTCGCCCAAGATCGCGGGGTTGAAATCCACCCCCGGCCGCCTTCGGCGGCCACCCCCGCCAGCGGGGGACACAAGACGGGGCAAGTATCCAGCCCCGGACAAGAACGGGGACATGTTCCAAGCGCCGTCCCCGGCGCGACTATGTGTCCCCGTTCGAACCGGAGGGCAGCCACGGGGGGCTGCCCCTACCGGGGGATCGGATGGGCCGCCCGCGGACGGTGCGCTCCAACGATCCAACCCCGAAGGGGGTTGAACAAGCCCGGCATCGCTCGCCCAAAACTGCGGGGTTGGCATCCACCCCCGGCCAGGCGTGCCTCATTCTTTCAGCCCTGAAAGGGCGACCGAGAATGACCCGGGGTTTAGCCCGGAGACCGGCGGCGCGCGCAGAGTAAGTCCCGTCAGGGACGAAAGAGAATAGCCCCGGGTTTCAACCCGGGGTCCAGGTAACCCCAAAAATCCTAAGTCCCGTAGGGACGGCAGAGTCGAAAATGCCGTCCGATCGATGAACGGTCAGACTGCGTACCATCATCATAGAACGGGCGAAGAAGAACTGTGGACGCTGTTCAAACAGCACGGGATCGAATGTGAACCCAGATGCATCTGCGATATGATGCAGATTCTGTCGTCCCTACGGGACTCGATGGGGGGCGGGACGTGATTCCCCGGGTTAAAACCCGGGGCTATTTTCTTCCATCCCTTCGGGACTGGATTTGCAAGCGGCGCGACTATGTGTCCCCGTTCGAGCCGGCGGGCAGCCACGGGGGGCTGCCCCTACAAGGCGAAGCTGACGCCCGGTGACACCACAATCTCCGTGGCTTTGTGTCTTGGTGTGAAATGCGTTGAGGTGGATAACAACCTCACACCAAGCCACCAGGGAAGACCATTCAGGACAGGCCTCTGCCGCGTCACGCGGCCCGGGTGTGTCTGTGGCGGGTTTTCGCGCGGGAAAGCGTTCATTTGTTACACTGGGCATATGGCTGCGCCGCGACCATTTCAACTGCTGATCAAGCCCGCGAGTGCCGACTGCAACCTGCGGTGCGCGTATTGTTTTTATCTGCGCGCACAGGAGCTGTATCCGGACCAGGCGCGCCATGTCATGCCGGACGACGTGCAGGAACAGATGATCCGCAACCTGCTCGAGTACCGCTTTCCGCAGACCGTGTTTGCCTGGCAGGGCGGCGAACCGACGTTGTGCGGACTCGATTTTTTCCGGCGGGCGGTGGCGCTTCAGCAGAAGTACGGCGCATCGGGGCAGAGCGTTGGAAATGCCCTGCAGACCAACGGCATGCTGCTCGATGAGGAGTGGTGCCGTTTCTTTCACGAATACCGGTTTCTCATCGGGTTGAGCCTGGACGGTCCGCAGGAGGTGCATGACCGGTTCCGGGTGAACCTGTCGGGGCGGGGTTCGTGGGAGCAGGTGATGCGGGCGGCGGAGCTCATGAACCGCCACCGGGTCGAGTTCAACATCCTGTGTGTCGTCAACGACCGGAACGTCGAGATGGGCGCGGACCTGCTGCGCTGGTATGTCGACCAGGGCTTTTTCTACCTGCAATTCATTCCCTGCGTCGAGGCGGGCTACGAACACAGCGTGCCGCCGGAGAAATTCGGCGCGTTTTTGTGCGATATCTTCGATTTCTGGGCGAAAGACGGGTTTGGGCGGGTCTCCATCCGCGATTTTGACGCCATGCTGGCGCACCGCATGGGGCAGGGCCAGCCGATGTGCACATTTGGCCGCGTCTGCAATCACTATGTGGTGGTGGAGCACAACGGCGACGTGTATCCATGCGATTTCTTTGTGTACGACCACTGGAAACTCGGCAATTTGATGGACGCGCCGCTTCACACCTTTCTTGAATCGGAGAGGTACCGGCAATTTGCCTACCAGAAGAGCAAGGTGCCGGCCTGCGGGGGCTGTGCATGGCGTCCGTGGTGCCACGGCGGCTGCCAGAAGGACCGGATGTTCCCGGGCGACGATCTCCGGCAACCGACGGTGCTGTGCGAGGCCTACAAGACGTTCTTTGCGCATGCGGCGCCGCGCCTGAACGCGCTCGCGAAGAAGATGGCCCGGCCGCGCGTGTGACGGAACCGGCTGCCGGGAACCGCGGTCTCAGAATTGCAGGGGACGGGCGTTGTATTGTTCCACGAGCAAGGCCCGCGCCTGGCCGGAGGTGTACACGGACCCGGTGATGACCAGCGGCCGGTCCGCTGTCGCGGCGCGCATCCCCAGGCGGATTGCGTCTTCGATGCGGTCCGCGCGGTGATACGCGACGCTTCCGGCGGCGGCGCAGAGCTGCTCGACGGGAAGCGCGCGGTGCCCTGTGAACTGGGTCAGGATGAGCGGCTCGGCGACCGTTGCAAGATGGCGCACCATCTCCGCGGCGTTTTTGTCGGACGACACCGCCAGGATCGCCGCGCATTGCGGCAGTTGACGGACGAGCTGCCGGATGCCGGCCGGGTTGTGCGCGATGTCGATGATGACGGGGGGCGCGTCGAGGACGCGTTCCAGGCGGCAGGGCCATCTGGCGGTGCGGAGTCCCGTGAGCATGGCCCGGGAGTCGAGCTGCGGGAAGGTCTGGGCGAGGCACTCGGCGAGAGCCACGGCCAGGGCCGCGTTGGGCCCCTGGAAATCGCCCGGCAGGCCGAGCGTGACCGGTCCCAGGGTGAAAGCATCGCCGCGGTACGTGAAGGCCGGGTTCGCGGAAGGCCCCTGCATCTCGAAGCGGAAGTCGCGCTCCATCCGGCGGACGGGGCATCCCAGTTCCCGGGCGCGCGCGAGGATGACGCCGAGCGGTTCGGGCTGGGTCTCGCCGATGACCGCCGGCACGGATTCCTTGAGGATGCCGGCCTTCTCGAACGCGATTTTTTCGAGGGTGTCGCCGAGGTACTGGGTGTGTTCGAGATCGATGTTGGTGATCGCAGCCGCTACGGGGGTGATGACGTTGGTGGCGTCGAACCGCCCGCCCAGTCCCACTTCGATGAGGGCCAGATCGACCTCGTGTTGCTGAAACAGCTGAAAGGCCGCCGCCGTAACCAGCTCGAAATAGGTTGGCGACGGCGTCATGCGTTCGGCAATGCGCCGAAAACAGCCCAGGGACGCGTCCAGGTCCGCATCGCTTACGGGACGGGCGTCGATGAGGAACCGCTCGTTTACGTCGATGATGTGGGGGCTGGTGTAGCGGCCCGTGCGCATGCCGGCGGCCCGGCACATGGCGTCGAGCATGGCCAGGACGCTGCCTTTGCCGTTGGTGCCGGCGACGTGCACGCAGGGGTACAGGGTGTGGGGGTTTCCCGCGCGCGCCAGGAGATGCCGGATATTGTCGAGACCGAGCTTGACGCCGTGGAACTCGAGGCTGGCGAGGTATTCGCGCGCGTTCACTGCGGTTTCATGTAGCGGAGGAACTTGGCCAGCAGCGGCCGCATTTCGCTGCGCGAGACGATCGCGTCGACGAAGCCGTTCGCGAACTGGTATTCGCTGGTCTGAAAGCCCTCGGGAATGGACACTTTGAGCGCGCCCTCGATGAGCCGCTTGCCCGCGAAACCGATCTCGGCGCCGGGTTCGGCCAGGACGATGTCGCCCAGGCTGGCGAAACTGGCATAGACGCCGCCGGTCGTGGGATTGGTCAGGACCGAGATGTACGGAATCGCGGCTTCATTGAGCGCGCGGACGGCGTCGGCCGTCTTGGCCATCTGCATGAGGCCCAGGGTGCCTTCCTGCATGCGGGCGCCGCCCGATGTCGCGAACGAGATGAGCGGAACGCGCTCCCGGATGGCGTCCTCCGCCGCCCGGCAGAATTTCTCGCCCACCACGGACCCCATGCTGGCCCCGGCGAAGGAGAAGTCCATGAAGCTGAACGCGGTCCGTTCGCCTTCGATGGCGCCGAAGCCGGTAATGATGGCCTCCTTCAGGCCGGTCTTTTTCTGATATTCCGTGACTTTCTGGGCGTAGGAATAGGCGACTTCCTTGATGGTGAACCCGAGCGGGTCGGCGGAGATGAGATTGGGATACGTTTCCATAAACGACCCGGGGTCCAGCAGCCATTCGATACGCTGCCAGGCCGAGACCCGATGGTGGTAGTTGCACTGGGGGCAGACTTCCTGGTTGTCCTTCACGTCCGTGCCGTATACCGCCTTCTTGCAGGCGGGGCACTTGATCCAGAGCCCCTCAGGAACGCCGCTCTTGCGCCCGACAACCGATATGAACCGTCTTCGACGTAGAAAAGCCATAGCGATCACGTCCCACTACGTCTCCGGGCCGGCTCACGCCGGCCGGACCCGCATGCTCCCCGGAATATTCGCATCGCGTATCATAGCATGATTCCCCGTACCCATGTACAGGGGGTTGCCCTAGACCGAGGACTCGGCGTTCTGCTCCATCTCGGACATGCGGTCCTTGTCGTACAGCAGGCGGCCGCACTGGGAGCAGGCGCGAATCTCTCCGGCGAGCACTTCGTTGATGATCTGGGCGCGCACGTTCATGTTGCAGCCCGAGCAGATTTCTCCGCGCAGGGGCACGACCGCGGGCCCGGACAGTTTGTTTGCCCGGATGCGCCGGTATTTGGACAACAAGCCCGGCTCGACCTGGGCCAGGAACGGTTTGCGCTGTTCTTCGAGCACTTCCCGGGCCTGGACGGCCTCGGCGAGTTCCGCATCCACTTCGGCGCACTGCCTTTCGAGGGCGTCCATTTCGGCCGTGATGCGTATCTGGTCTTCCTCGAAACGGGCCTTGGCGTCGTCCAGCTCGACCATGAGGGCGATAATGCGTTCTTCCTGAACAGAGATTTGTTTCTTGAGGAGGTCGATTTCGTGAAGGAGGGCCAGGTATTCCTCGTTTTTCTTGATTGCGAACAACTGCCCATCGTATTTAACGACTTGCGCCTGCTTCAGTTCGATGTCGCGCTCGGACTCGCGCTGTTCGAGTTGCAGTTTCTTGAGGGCGTCGCGGCGTTCCTCGAGTTCCTCCTGGAGCCGTGCCATCTGCACGTGGAACTTCTCTTTCTGCTTCGGAATCTCCGCTTCGCGAGTTCTGCAAGCCTCAATACGCAAATCAAGATCCTGCAGACGCAATAACGTCTTCACGCGTGGCCTCCTTCTGGGCAGGCCCGTTGCGACAGGCCTGACCGCGCCCCGTGGCGCACTGGACGGATTCAATTGGTGTCAAAAAAAAGGGCCGCGGCGTGTGCCGCGGCCCTGGTCGCTACTTGATCCAGGTCATCATTTTTCGCAATTCCGCGCCGACCTGTTCGACAGGATGCGCGGCCTCGGCCTCGCGGAGCTTCTTGAATTTCGCCCCGCCGGAGGCATACTCCGCGATCCATTCCTTGGCGAATTCGCCGCTCTGGATGCGTTTGAGGGCCTCGCGCATGGCCTTCTTCGACTCCTCGGTGATCACGCGGGGGCCGACGGTGTACCCGCCGTACTCCGCCGTGTCGCTGACGGAATAGTTCATGAAACTCAAACCGCCACGGTAGTACAGATCCACGATGAGTTTCAACTCGTGGAGGACTTCGAAGTAGGCGATTTCGGGCTGGTAACCGGCTTCGGTCAGGATCTCGAACCCGGCTTTCACGAGGGCGGCCGAGCCGCCGCAGAGGACGGTCTGTTCCCCGAAGAGGTCGGTTTCGGTCTCTTCCTTGAAGGTGGTCTCAATGATGCCGCCGCGGCCGCCGCCAAGGGCGCATCCGTAGGCGAGCGCCGTGTCGAGGGCCTTGCCGGTGGCATCCTGGTGAATGGCGACGAGGCAGGGGACGCCCGCGCCTTTCACGAATTCCTCGCGCACCAGGTGGCCGGGGCCTTTCGGCGCGATCATCCACACGTCGATATCGGGGGAGGGGGTGATGAACTGGTAGTGGATGTTGAACCCGTGGGCGAACATCAGCGAGTTGCCGGCGGACAGATTGGGTTTGAGGTCGTTCTCGTACACCATCTTCTGAATGGTGTCGGGCACGAGCACCACGATGATGTCGCCCCGTTTCGCGGCGTCGGCGGCGGACACGACTTCGAATCCGGCCTCGACGGCGGCCTTGTAGTTGGGATTGGTGTCGTTCATCACTTCGCTGACGATGACGTTGACGCCATTGTCGCGGAGATTCTGCGCGTGAGCGTGGCCCTGGCTTCCAAACCCGATGATGCTGACGGTCTTGCCGTTCAAGACGGATCGGTCGGCATCTTTCTCATAATAAATCTTGGCCATGGTTTATCTCCCTTTCGCCTCGTTGTTGTTTAGCGATCGCCCGATGGCGATCTTTCCGGTCCGCACCAACTCTTCGATGCCGAAGGGGTGCATCATATCAACAAACGCCTTGACTTTTCCCGCGGAGCCCGTGGCCTCGACCACGATGGAATCGGGGCTCAGGTCGACCACCTTCGCGCGGAAAATATTGGCGATCTCGATCACTTCACTGCGTTTCTTGCCTTTGGCCTTGACCCGGACCATGACCAGTTCGCGTTCCACGTGCGCGATGCCGGTCAGATCCTCGACGTCGATCGTCTCCACGAGTTTCTTGAGCTGTTTCTCAATCTGGGCGAGCACCCGGTCGTCGCCGCGAACCACGACGGTCATGCGGGACACGGCGGGGTCCTCGGTCTCCGCGACGCAGAGGCTGTCGATGTTGTAGCCGCGGGCGCTGAACAGGCCGGACACACGCGCCAGCACGCCGAATTGGTTTTCGACGAGGATGCTTATGATATGTCTCATCGTAACTCCCGTTCCGCCGGCGGCCTGCGCCGGTTCAATTCACCGCGTTCATCGTCGGCTCCAGCCCTTCGGCCACAAACCGGAGCACGGCGTCCGCAGCCCGCTCAATCATGGCGTCGACCTCGGCACGGTCGGCGGCCGCGAAGGCGCTCAGCACGTGATTCACCATCGCGCCGGGAACGTTCGCGGCGCCCACTCCAAGACGAAGCCGGGGAAACTCCCCGCTTCCGACGCTGGCGATGATGGATTTCAACCCGTTGTGGCCGCCGGCGCTGCCGTTGCCGCGGAGCCGCAGGCGCCCCAGGGGCAGGTTCACGTCGTCGACCACCACGAGCGTATCGGCCAGCGGGGTGCCCGTGTACCGGAGCGCCCGCGCCACCGACAATCCGCTCTTGTTCATATAGGTCAGCGGTTTCAGGAGGACGAGCCGGCTGTTTTCGTAGCGGGCCTCGGCCACCATGCCGTCGTATTTCTCCCGGGAAAAAGCGGTCTGGAGGCGTTCCGCCAGGCGATCCAGCACCTTGAACCCGACATTATGCCGCGTTTCGCGATACCTGGGTCCCGGATTGCCTAGCCCGACAATAAGTTTCACGCCGCGTATCCCGGTAGTGCACGGCGCCAGCCGCGGAATACCGGCCCACGAAGCGCGGGGTGGCGCGGGGTGAGCGGCATCCGGGCGGCCGCACTATTCCTTGGTTTCCTTTTCCTTCTTCGCCGGCTCTTCTCCGGTCTCGCCCTCGGCGCCCTCGCCTTCCACCGCCTCGCCTTCCGCGGGCGCTGCCGCCTCTTCCATGGTCCGCGGCGCGAGCACGGTCGCAACGGCGCGATCGGTTTCCGTCAGCAGGGTCACGTTGGCGGGGATGTCGACGTTCGCCACGTGGAGCACGTCGCCGATGCCCAGGCCGGACACGTCCACCACGATTTCCTCCGGCACTTCGAGCGCGAGGCATTCGACCTCGAGTTCGCGCACCTGATGGTCGAGGATGCCGCCCTCCACGACGCCCTTGGGCTGGCCCGTCAGCACCAGCGGCACCACGGTGCGGATGCGCTCATCGAGGCGAATCCGCATGAAGTCCGCATGGAGGACGTTGCCGCGAATGGGGTGATGCTGTACCGCTTTCAGCATGGCCGGGCTGTTGAGGGCGGGTTGGCTGCTGCATTCGAGCTGCACGATGGCGTGTTCGCCGCCGCGCCCGCGAATGAGCTGCACAAATTCCTTCTCATTGACCTGGACGGAGACGGATTCCTTGCTGCCGCCGTACAGCACGACCGGGACTTGGCCGGTTTTGCGGAGCCGGTGGTTGGCGCCTTTGCCGTCCGCCTCCTCCCGAATGTCAATTGCCAGTTTCTGCAGTTCCATGGTCTCGTGGCCTCCAAACCGATGTTATTCGAACAAGATACTCAGAGATTCTTCTGCATGAATGCGGCGAATGCCCTCCCCGATCAGGGGCGCGATGGACAGCACCTTGATCTTGGGGCATGCGGCTGCTTCTTCGGACAACGGGATCGAGTCGCTCACCCAGACCTCTTCGAGGACGGAGTTGTAGATGCGATCGACCGCCTTCCCGCTGAACACGGCGTGGGTGGCGCAGGCGGTGACGTCGATGGCGCCCCGGGCCTTGATCGCCTCCGCGGCCTTGACAAGGGTGCCGCCGGTGTCGATCAGGTCGTCGAAGATCAGGGCATGGCGGTCCTTGACCTCGCCGATCAGGTTCATGACTTCCGAGACATTGGCCTTCGGGCGGCGCTTGTCGACGATCGCCAGCGGCGCCTCGAGGCGGTTGGCAAACCGGCGGATGCGGTGCACGCTGCCCGTGTCCGGCGAGACCACGACGAGATCTTCCGAGGGGCGCAGCTGCCGGAAATGGCGCGTGAACGCAATCTCGCTGCTGAGGTGGTCCACCGGAATGTCGAAAAAGCCCTGAATCTGGTCGCAGTGGAGGTCCACCGTCAGCACGCGGTCCGCGCCCGCGGCCACAATGAGGTTCGAGACCAGCTTCGCGGTGATCGGGACGCGGGGCCGGTCTTTGCGGTCCTGCCGCGCGTACCCGAAATAGGGCAGCACGGCGGTAATGCGCGCCGCGGAAGCCCGCCGGGCCGCGTCAATCAGGATGAGCAGCTCGATGAGGTGGTCGTTCACGGGCGGGGACGTGCTGTTGACGAGAAACACGTCTTTCCCGCGGATATTCTCCTGGAACTGGACGCGGATTTCCCCGTCCTCGAAATGGGTAACCGCGGCATTTCCGCAGGCTGTACCCAGGTGGGCGCAAATACGCTCGCTCAGGCTGCTGCTGGCCGTGCCGGCAAAGATTTTCATTTCATCGCTATACGCCAAAACACACCACCCTTGCGCTCTTCTGTTCCCTGCCCGGAAGCCGTGGGCCTTCCCGGCGTAGTCCGGCCGCTTGCGCGGCGCCGCTATTCCATTCTGCGGTCATTGATGTAGATGACCGGCCGTCTCAACACAGATGCCCGCGCCCCGCGGCCAGGCACGGAAAACTGGCTGGGGCGGTAGGATTCGAACCTACGAATGTCGGCTCCAAAGGCCGATGCCGTACCACTTGGCTACGCCCCAGCGGGAAAAGCCCGTGAAACCCGGTTCTACGCGCGTCGGATCGTCCCCGGGTCCATTGGTGTAAGTTGGCTGCCTGAACCGCGTTGGCACGCCAAGGCGAAGGCAAAGTATACCAACGGGTTCCCAGACAAGTCAATTTGGCCCCGGCCACCCGCGACTTTGGGTATAATCGCGCCTGAACGCGCGGCCTTCGCGTCAGGCCGCCGGGCGCCGGTAACAAGAGGATTCATCACTCAGTTAAGGATAGAGCGCATGGCGAACGTGTTGATTACGGGGGTCGCGGGATTCATTGGCTCTTCACTCGCGGACCGCTTGCTCGCGCGGGGCGATACGGTCGTGGGACTGGACAACTTCAACGCCTACTATGATCCGGCGATCAAACGGGCGAACGTTGCGGGCGCGCTCGAACACCCCCGCTTTGCCCTGCACGAGATCGACCTGTGCGACGAAGCGGCCGTGATGGCGCTCGTGGACGGCGAACGCCCGGACGTGGTCGTCCATCTGGCGGCGCGGGCGGGGGTGCGGCCCTCGTTGCAGGACCCCAACCTCTATCACCGCGTCAATGTCATCGGGTCGCAGCACGTGCTCGATGCGTGCCGCGCTTTCACGCCGTCGCACCTGGTGTTCGCGTCGAGTTCGTCGGTATACGGCGGGTGCACGGAAGTGCCGTTTAACGAAGAGAACCCCGTTTCGCGGCCGATCAGTCCGTATGCCGCCACCAAACGCATGAACGAACTCATGGGCCATGTCTATAGCCACACCTACGGCGTGAACGTCACGATGCTGCGGTTTTTCACGGTCTACGGACCGCGCCAGCGGCCCGACATGGCGATCCACACGTTTACGCGGCTGATCGACGAGGGGCTGCCCGTTCCCCGGTTTGGCGACGGGTCCACCCGCCGCGACTATACCTACATCGATGACTGCGTCGAGGGCGTCGTGCGGGCGATCGATACGCCGTTCCGTTACGAGATCTTCAACCTGGGCGAAAGCCAGACCACCAGCCTGCAGGAGCTCATCGAGCTTGTCGCCAGACACGTGGGCAAAGAGCCGAACATCGACGTGAAGCCCCTGCAGCCTGGCGATGTGACCATCACGTACGCCAATATCGACAAGGCCCGCCGCATGCTCGGCTACAACCCGAAGACCGGCATGGACGAAGGCATCCGGCGGTTTGTGGCGTGGTACCGCGAGCGGAATACGGCCCCGGCCTGAGACGGCCACCCCCGAATGGCCCGCCCGGGGAACCCCGGGCGCAGGCCCGGTATCCGGTTTTATGCGGGGTTTAGCTCGCCCCTTCAGGGATCTTTCCAGGCAGGGTGGGGTTTCCCGGGGCGTCGTCAGGAACAGCTCCCCGTTCATCCCGATACGCACGCGGTTTGAAATGCGGAATGGGCCTGTGCTACACTTTTTTTGCTCAACAGAATGCCTACCCGTAGCTCAATTGGATAGAGCGCTTGGCTACGGACCAAGAGGTTGGGGGTTCGAGTCCCTCCGGGTAGGCCATGTGAATTCGCGCGCAACAACGGCCCGGCCCGGTGTTGCGCGCTTTGTTTCTGGCCGCACTTCTCGCGTCCGGACGCGGATTCGGGTACCATAGGCCGCTCGAGGCGTCTCGGGCGGCGCCGGCAACCGCGATTCATCAAGGGAACATGCAATGGACTGGGCTGAACTGGCGGACTGGGTAAAGCGGGTGAAGGAATCGGACCTGCCGGCGGCGCCCATTGCGCTGGCCCCGGCGGTCCGAATCCACGACGTCAGCCGGTACCTCGCGGCGCTGCGGAGCGAGGTCGCCAAAGGCGCCGACACTGCCCGTGCGCGCACGGGTGCGCTTCAGCGCGAGGTCGGCCTGCTCATGGAACTCACGCACGGCGGGCCGGCAGCCCCGCCGCCGGAACCGCCCGCGGCTGCGCATCGCGCTGAACTGCCTGCGTCGCCCCCCGCGGTCGATTCTCCGCAGGCTCAGGACGGTCCGGTGATCGTGGCGTTCGATTTTGAGACCACCGGTCTGTATCCCGATGAAAGCGACATTGTCGAGGTGGGCGGGGTGAAGTTCACGCCGCAGGGCGAGGTGATGGGCCGGTTTGAGCGGTTTGCGAACCCGGGGTATGCGATTCCGGCGGACAGCACGGCCGTCTCCGGGATCACGACCGAGATGGTGGCCGGGGCGGAGCCGCCGATCACCGTGCTCGAAGCATTCATCGACTGGGCCGGTCGCGACGCGGTGTATGTCGCGCACAATGCCTCGTTTGACGCGGGATTCATCGAAGCCACCTGCGAAAAAGCCGGGCGAAAATGCCCGCCACTGAAGGTCGCGGATACGCTCGAGTGGGCGCGTTCGCTGGGCTTGAAAACGCCCAACTACAAGCTGGGCACCTTGCTGGCCCATTACCACAAGAACACCGAGGGCCTGCACCGCTCGATGGCCGACGCCCACGGTGTGATGGAACTCGTATTGCAGTTCGTCGCCGGCCACCTTGCGCCCATGGAAGAACTCATGCGCTGGGCAAGACCCCTGCCTCTGCCGCCTTCTTCCCGGCGTTAGGAGGCGGTCTCCGGCGAGGGGGGGAGGGGCGATGCCGGGCCTTTTCTGGAATCCGCGGGACGTTTTCTTGTATGCTCACGCCCACTATCGAGAATGGGTCACGGCCCGCCGTGAAGGGGTTACGCAGAGCGCCCGGATGTAGTTTTCGCGCCGGGTTTTCCAGCCGTTGCACGCCCGTGGCGCGCGTGTTTTCTATCCGGGAAGCACAGGAACGGCCGGGAACGGCGCACAGGGCACGAGGGTTATCATGGCTGACAAGAGAGAGATCATCCTGTCGGGGATTCGTCCGACGGGACGCTTGCATTACGGGAATTATTTCGGCGCGATCAAGAATTTCGTGGACCTGCAGTCGCAGGAAAACACCTGCTACTATTTCATCGCGGACTACCATGCGCTGACGACCATCACGGAGCGCGAAGACTTCTATCAGCAGACCATCGACATGCTGCGGACGTACGTGGCGTGCGGGCTGGACCCCGTGAAGTCGGTCATTTACCGTCAGAGCGATCTCCCCTGCACGGCGGAACTGTCGCTGCTGCTGGGCATGATTACCAACATCGGGTTCCTCGCCCGCGGCACGACATACAAGGACAAGATGGGCAAGCTCGAAGAGGCGCCGGGCGGCGTCGAGGGCAATCCGTTGTCGTACGGCCTGCTGGGCTATCCGGTACTGATGGCGGCGGACATCCTGATTGTGCGGGCGAACAAGGTGCCGGTGGGCGACGACCAGCGCCAGCATCTCGAGATGGCCATCGATATGGCGCAACGGTTCAACAGCCGGTTCGGGGAGACGCTCACGGTGCCCGAGGGGATCGCGCGCAATGCCCTGCGTCTGCCGGGACTGGACGGTGGAGCGAAGATGGGCAAGAGCGAACACAATACGCTCGACCTGCTCGATGACGCCGCCACCGTGCTGAAGAAGATCAAATCGGTGCCCACCACGACCGATCCCGAACCCCTGGGCACCGACAGCAACCATCCGGACGACGTCATTCCGCGGATGCCCAACAGCGTGGGCGCCTTGTACCGCCTGCTGCATCTGCTGGCGCCCGAAGAGGTCTACCTGGACTTCGTAGGGAAATACCGCCGCGGAGAGAAGTTCTACGGCACACTGAAAACCACGCTGGCGGAGTATGTGTCGGCCTTCAACGCGCCGATCATCGAGAAGTACCACGCGCCCGGCAATACGCGCGCGACGGTCGAGGAGTTTCTGCGCGGGAACGCACAGAAGGTCACGCCCGTAGCGCTGGACACGGTCGAGGCGGTTCGCGCGGCCATGGGCATCGGCCACAGCCTGTACCGGGCGTAACACGGCCGGTTGCGCGGGAGGGTTGGTATGCACGTGCTGATTGTCGGGGGCACGCGCTTTCTGGGCGCGGCCATAGCCCGCGAGCTCGTGGCCCGCGGGCACCGGGTTTCGCTGCTTCATCGCGGCATGACCGCCGGGAACGTGCCGCGCGAGGCCGTCCATCTCCTGGGCGATGCGCGCGACCGCGCCTTTGTGGCGTCGATCCTTCAGCCCGGCCGTTTCGACGCGGTCGTGGACACGATCCTGACGTCCGAAGACCTGCACTGGTACCTCCCGCTGCTCCACAGGGCCGTGGGCCAGCTGGTGCATTGCGGGTCGACGGGGGTGTACGCGCCGATGGCGACGGCGCCCGTGCGCGAATACGATCCCACGCCGTGCGCGCCGGAACTGGGCGGTTTCGCGGAGAAACTCGCTCAGGACAAGGCGCTGCTGGAATACCACGAGCGCGCGGGCTTCCCGGTGTGCTCGCTGCGCGTGAGCAACGTGTTTGGCGCGGGCGATGTGCCGCTCGACATCTGGGGCGCGCGAAATCCGCGGTTTTTTCAGCGCCTGGCTGATGGCGAGGAGGTGTGGATCCCCAAAGACGGCACGACCCTGCTCCAGCCCGTGCATGTGGACGACCTGGCGCGGGGGTTCCGGGCCGCCCTGGAGGCGCCCGGCCGCACGACGGGCCAGATCTTCAACCTGTCGTCGGAACGGGCGGTCACGTTGACGCGGTACGCCGAACTGGCGGCGGAGCTGCTGGGGTCGGAGTCCATGTTCCGCTATGTGGCCGTCGAGGACATTCTGGCGACGGGACGCGCGAATGAGGCCGGGCTCCGGTTCATTTGTGAACACATGTGCATCGACAGTTCGAAGGCGGGACGCGTGCTTCACTACGAACCGCAAATCTCCGTGCGCGAAGGGCTTCGAGACAGCCTCACCTGGATGATCGACACGGGGCTGTTGAGCGCCGAACCGCCGGCATGACGCGCCTTTCTATTCCGAACCATTCGTGATAAACTCAACCCTGCACATCGCGTGCGGATAAGGCTGCCTACTTCGATGAAGAAACGAACCTTACAGGTTGTCTATATACTCTGCTCGACCTACGACGACGAGGGCTATCCCCTGCGCTTTTACCGGGGGATTCTGCCGTCCAACACCCTGAATTGCCTGCGGTCCCTGACGATGGACGTGGCCGCGAGCGGCGCGCTGGGCGACGGGGTGGACGTCGAGGTGTCGATTTATGACGACACGGTCGAAGCGATCCCGGTGCGGCGCATTGCGCGGAAACTCCGCACACGCGACGCGGAGCTTCTGGTCGGTCTGGTCGGCGTGCAGTCGAACCAGTTCATCCGGGCGACGGACCTCGCGGCGCAGTTCCGCGCGCTGGGAGTGCCGGTGGTTGTGGGCGGGTTTCACGTCAGCGGCATGCTGGCCATGTTTGATGACATCACGCCGGACCTGCAGCGCCTGCTCGACATGGGCGTGTCGCTGTTCCAGGGCGAGGCGGAAGCCCCGGGCGCCCTGGCCGGCCTGTTGCGCGACGCGCTGGCTCGCGAGTTGCAGCCCGTCTACCGCCAGACCGAGTTTCCGGTGCTGACCCATTCGGGCGCGCCCGAGCCCGATCTGGACTACCTCAAGCATTTCAAGTGCAGTTCGATGGGCACGCTTGACACGAGCCGGGGCTGCCCGTTCGGCTGTTCGTTCTGCACCGTGATCAATGTGCAGGGACGCCGGCTGCGGAGCCGGTCCGCCGCCTGCATCCTCCAATCGATCCGCACGAGCTACGAACGCGGCATCAACATGTGGTTCTTCACCGACGACAACCTGGCGCGGAGCCCGGTCTGGGAGGAACTGTTCGAGGGGCTGGCGGCGATGCGCGAGCGGGGGATGGGCATCAGCTTCATGATGCAGGTGGACACGCGCGCCTACGCCATTCCCGGGTTTGTCGAGAAGGCGCAGCGGGCCGGGTGCTACATGGTGTTCGTAGGGATGGAGAGCGTCAATCCCAGGAACATCGAGGCCATGGACAAGCGCCAGAACGACGTCGAAGATTACGCGCACATGGTTGAAGTCTGGCACAAGGCGGAAGCCCTGGTGCACGTGGGATACATCATCGGCCTGCCGGACGACACGCGCGAGTCGGTCCGCCGCGACATTGAAACGCTGATGAACGAGGTGAGGGTCGACGAGGCCTCGTTTTTCATGCTGACGCCCCTGCCCGGCTCGGCCGACCACAAGCGCATGGTGGAGGAGTGCATTCCCATCGATGCGGATCTCAACAATTTTGACAGCCTGCACGAGACCTTCCGGCATCCGCGCATGGCGGCGGGCGAATGGACCCAGGCGTACAAGGACGCGTGGGAGACGTTTTACAGCAAGGAAAACCTCGTGAACGTGCTGTTGCGCACGCCGCGGGTCCGGTACTGGCAGATGCTGTGGATCGGCATGTGGTACCGCTACGCCACGCTCGAAGGCAGCCATCCCATGTTCACGGGCCTGCTGAAACGCCGCGAACGCAACGCGCGCCGGGCGATTTTCCCGCGGGAGAGCGTTCCGCGTTACCTGTGGCGCCGCGTCAAGGAGACCGCGTGGACGTTTCGCACCTACGTGCAGATATTCTTCGAGTTTCAGGAAATCTGGATGCTCACGCGCAAGCCGGACGACCCGAAGTGGGCCACCCTGGCCGAACTGCGGAGCAAATGGACCCGGTTGCAGAACCGCCTCAGCGAATCCAATCTGAGAGGCCGTTACGACGTGGCGGCGCAGGAGATTCGGGCGACGCTCGCGTCGGCCGCCGAACGGCTGCAGCAGTTGAGCGACAGTTCCCGGGTGCACAGCCGCCGGGTAAGCAAGCGCCTCGCGAACCAGGCCGAGGAAATCCGCCAGTACCTGAGCCGGTTCGAGGTGCAGATGCCGACGTGGCGGACCATCGCCGATGCCGAACGCTTTGTGGCCGATTCGCTCGTGAAACGGTATGAGGAACTGGCGATCAGCTACGTGGCCCGGCGCCGGAAATTCAATGCCTACCGGCACGACGTTGTCGCGCGGTTCAAGTCATGGCGATTCCTCACGCTCAATGTGTTTCTGCTGCCGCGCCTGCTTATCGTTGAACTGCTGTTTGGCGTGCGGTTCATGTTCAGCTTCCTGACCCACGCGTGACGCGGGCGGTCCGGCGGGCGCGTATGCGCCGCCAGAGGCTATGAACTACCGGTTTCTGGAACATACGGCGGACGCCCGGGTGGAATGCACGGGCGCCACATTCGCGGAACTGCTCGAGGCGGCCGCGCGCGCCCTGTGCGCGGTGGCGTTCCGGCGCCAGGAAGACCGGCGCGAAACCCGGCGTTTAGTCTCGATCGAGGCGGACGGCGCGGAGGACGCGGTGGTGCGTTGGCTTCAGGAACTCATCTATCTGGTGGAAGCGGAGCGGTTTGCCCCGGTGCGGTTCGATTTCCGGCAGGCCGGCGCCCGCCGCGTCGAGGCCGTGGTGGAAGGGTACGCCTACGGGCCGGACGCGCGCCAGGATGAGGTCAAGGCGGCCACGTACCACGGGATGGATGTGCGGCAGAGCGGGACCGGATGGCGCGCGGAGATCATCTTCGACCTGTGATAACCCGGTGAGAATCATGCCATGGCAGGCGTCAGCCTGAAACAAATCAACGACTACCTCTGGGAAATCCCGAAACGGGGCAAGATGCGCGTGCCCGGGCGGATCTACGCCGACGGCCAGCTCATCCGGAAGATCCAGGCGGACAACGCCGCGGACCAGGTGGCGAACGTGGCGTGCCTGCCGGGTATCGTGGGGTATTCGCTGGCCATGCCGGACGCGCACTGGGGCTATGGCTTCCCCATCGGCGGGGTGGCGGCCACGGATCCCGACAACGACGGCGTGATCTCCCCCGGCGGCGTGGGCTACGACATCAATTGCGGCGTGCGGCTGATGGCGACGGGGCTCGCGTACCGCGACGTGCGCGACCGGATGCGCGACCTGGTGGACGGCCTGTACCGCGATGTCCCGTGCGGGGTGGGCTCGAGCGGCGCCATTCCCAAACTCAGCCCGAAGGACATGCGGCGCGTGCTGGCCGACGGCGCGGCCTGGGCCGTCGAGCAGGGCTACGGCACGCCGGAGGACCTGGCCCATACGGAGGAGCACGGGCGGCTTAACGGCGCCGATCCCGACGTGGTGTCGGACCGCGCGAAGAGCCGGGGCGAGGACCAGCTCGGCACACTCGGCTCGGGCAACCACTTTCTCGAGATCGGCGTGGTGGACCGCATCGTAGACGCGGACGCCGCCGCGGTGTACGGTCTTCGCGAGGGGCAGGTCACGCTCATGATCCACAGCGGCAGCCGCGGGCTGGGCTACCAGGTCTGCGACGATTTTCTCCAGGTGATGATGCGGGCGGCCGCGCGGTACGGGCTCGATCTGCCGGACCGGCAACTGTGTTGCGCGCCGGTCAAGAGCCACCCGGGACGCGAGTACCTGGCGGCCATGGCGGCCGCGGCCAATTATGCGTGGGCGAACCGTCAGATCATGATGCATCTGGCGCGGAAATCGCTCGAACAGACGCTCGGGACGCCGGCCGCGCCGCTCGACGTCCGGCTGGTCTATGACGTGTGCCACAACATCGCCAAGTTCGAGATGCATGAGATCAACGGCGAGCGCCGCCGCCTCTGCGTGCACCGGAAGGGGGCGACGCGCGCGTTTCCGGGCGACCGCGAGGAAGTGCCGGACGCCTACCGCCACGTGGGCCAGCCGGTACTGGTGCCGGGCGACATGGGCACGGGCTCCTGGGTCTGCGCGGGCACCGGCAAGGCCATGCGCGAAACCTTCGGCAGCGCCTGCCACGGCGCCGGGCGCGTCATGAGCCGCACCTCCGCCCGCAAGGGCGAAAACGCGGCGGCCCTCTTGCGCGAACTCGAGGAACAGGGCGTTATCGTGATGGCCCGCAGCAAAAAAACCGTCACCGAGGAAAGCCCCAGCGCGTACAAGGACATCGATGCGGTCACGGCCGTCCTGGACACCGCCGGCATTGCGCGCCGCGTCGCGCGCATCCGGCCAACCGGCGTGGTGAAAGGGTAGGGAGAAACCGAATCCCCGGTGGCCCGTCTGGGCGGCCCTGTCCTCAACGGCCCCGCAGACGCCGAATCCGCCGGGGATGTCCACGGCCCCCTCGTTTCTTTGTGAACAACCCCAATGGACTCGAATCTGATGATCTCCCGCGGGTTGCGGTTTCGGCCTGCCGGTGTCGACTTAAGGGCAGGCTGATATAGTGGAGAAACGCGGGAAAGGAATGGGGCCATGAGCACGAACGATACGGCCTTGCTGCAACGCTGGACCCGGCACCGGGATGCCGACGCGTTCACGGAACTGGTTGACCGCCACGGGGGCATGGTGTACGGCGCCTGCCGGCGTGTGCTGGGAGACATTCACGAGGCGCAGGACGCCGCGCAGGAGAGTTTCATGGAACTGATGCGCGCGCCGCACGCCATTACGGCCTCGCTGCCGGGATGGCTGCACACGGTGGCCGTACGGCGCAGCCTCGACCGCATCAAACAGTCGCAGCGCCGGCGGCAGCGCGAGGAGGCCTTCGCCGCGCGCGCCGGGGCCGCCGCAGAGGCCGCCCCGGACGATTTGCTGGCCGTGGTCGACGAAGCGATCGCCGCACAGCCGGACCTGTACCGCGTGCCCATTGTGCTGCGGTTCCTGGAAGGCCGGACCCATGCGGAGATCGGAGCGCAACTCGGGGTGGCTGAGTCGACCGTGCGCCATCGCATCGAAAAGGGCGTCGAACAAGTCCGCGAAACCCTGCGCAAGCGCGGCGTGCTCGTGGGGGCGGGCAGCCTGGCCGTTGCGCTGGAGGGGCAGGCGGCGCAGGCGGCCCCGGCGGGTCTTGCGGCCGCGCTGGGACGTCTGGCGGTGTCGGGCGCGGTGCCGGCGGCGGCGGGCGTGCTCGGGGCGGGTTTCTGGGGGCTGGTGACAAAGGCGATGGTTGTTTTGTTTGTGGCAGGGGCCGCGGGGGCCGCGGTATGGATGGTGCGCGGTCCGCGCGGGGAGACGGCCCCGCGCCCGGCGGCAAGCGCAGACGCGAACGCCGTGCAGCCGGGTGCCCGTCCGGAAAGCGCAAGCGCGGGCGGGGCGGGTGATGGGGCGCCGGACGCGCCAGCGCGCGGGAATGGCGCGGCGGCGCCTGCCGCGGTGGTTGCCGGGGGAGAAGACGCGCCTCCCGACTTGAGCGGCCGTGTGTATGACGCCGAATCGGGCGCGGGGCTCGCGGAGGTCAAAGTGCTTGTATGGGGCGGGAAAACGGGCGTGCCGGATAATGTGAGTCCGACCACGGACCGCGACGGAAACTATGCGGTTCGCGGCTTGGCTCCCGGCCGGTACCAGGTTTCACCGAGAGCGGGAAAACGCTATCCCGGTTCTGAGCATGGCTACGGGACGGCGGTCACTATTGAGGCGGGAAAACCGGTGACGCTGGATTTCGCGCTCAAACGCGGCATTCGCGTGGCGGGCCAGGTCGTGGATACCGCGGGGGAACCCGTGGCCGGGGCGTCCGTGCTGGCGCGAACCAAGGAGTCGCCGAACCCGGGGCAGACCCAGTCCGATGCCAAGGGGGCGTTCGAGGTGTATCTGGAAGCGGCCTCGGAGGTCCTGTACGTGCGCGCGCAAACCGATACTCTGGTGGGGGAAATCCTCGAAGGATGGTCGCTGCCCTCCCGGGGCGTGGACGGCATTACGGTCACGCTCACCATCCCGCGCACCGCGTCGGTTGCGGGAACCGTGGTCGACGCGCAGGGACAACCGATGCAGGATATCGGACTCCACCTGCAACAACCCGGATCGCCGTTCTACCCGCCCGTAGACGCAGAAATCAAGACATCGTCCGGGGGGGCGTTCCAGATTTCCAGCCTGATGCCGGGAACATACGCGGTGGGGCTGACCCCGCCGGGGATCAGCATGTGGTCGACCGGCGATGTTGCGGCGACGTTTGAACTGACCACGGGCCAGCAGCTCCGGGGACTGCGCATGGTCTATGGCGAGAAGGGCGGACTGGCCATCTCAGGCAGTGTTGTCGACACCTCCGGCGAGCCGATATCCGACGTGCGGGTGTCGGCCTATGGGCCAAAGAACGAGACTGCGCACACCGGCAAAGACGGGCGATTCCTCATCACCGGACTGGATGAAGGTACGTATCACTTGAGCACGAACCACCCGGACTACACCTTCGGCGGGAAGGCGGGCGTCACGGCGGGCGCCGCCGATGTCGAGATTGTGTTGCAGGGCAAAGGCTCGTTCCGGGGCCGGGTCGCCGACGCAGGCAGTGGACAGCCGGTTTCTGCGTTCAAGGTGAGTTTCATCAACGGCGCGCATGAGGTTTTCCGGCCGGAGCTGTTCCAGAATGCCCGTTCGTTCCAGGACGCCTCGGGCGTGTTCGAGATCAAGGACATCTACTCCGGACCGATCACGGTGACGGTGCGGGCGGACGGGTATGCCGCGGCGTTCAAGGCGGTTACGGTCGTGGAACATACGATGGCCGAAGTCGACTTCGTTCTGGAACCCGGCACGGCGGTGACGGGACATGTCCTGGACCCCGCGGGCAATCCGGTACCGGACGCGGCCGTGTTTCTGCCGGGAATGAATACGTCCATGCACTACGTGCAGCAGCAGGCCCTGGCGCAGACGGATGAGCATGGCGCATTTCACATCGACGGGCTGCCGGCGGGCATTGGCGCCATCGCGGCGTATGCGCCGCCGTTCGGGCCCGCCATGGCTTCCCTGGCGGACTATGCGCGGCCGGTGACATTGACGCTTCCCGAGCCGGGTGTTCTGGAAGGACGGGTCGTCGCCCCGGGACAGGCAATCGAGAAGATGATGCTGCTCGCCCGGCATAGCGACCGGCCGGACTTTGTCTATTACCAAGCCCAGGCGGAGGCGGACGGCGCGTTCCGTTTTACGGGTGTGGCGCCGGGCGAACTGGACGTGCAGGCCGTTGTCGGCGCGACCGGCAGGGGCGCCCGGGGCGCGGCCGTTGTGGCCGCCGGCCAGACGACCTCAGTGGACCTGGTATTCGAAGACGGCACCGCTACGGTATCGGGCCGGGTGTCGGTCGGCGGGAATGCGCCGGACGCGGCGAGCGCCTATCTCGAGGTGACGGCCGCCTCGGCCATTCAAGGGTACCAGGCGCCTGTGGATGCCGCCGGCGCCTACCGGTTCGAAGGGATTGCCGCGGGTCCCGCAACGCTGAAAGTCTTTGTCGCGCCGAAGGAGAATCCCGTTGCCGCTGAAACCCGCGAGACGGCCTTCGATGTCGCCCCCGGCGCATCGGTCGAACAGGACATCGCGTTCTGACGGGCCGCGGGCGTCCATCGGCAGAGGGTGTTTCGGAATACGGTTTGCGCTCGCAGTGTTTCTGCGTTGTCAACGGGCGCAGTACCACAATTGGGAGCGGGGTAAAATGAAACACCTCACCGTAGTGTCTCGCCAGAATTCCGTCCAGCCTGCACAGCTCGAATCGGCCGTACTGGCAGCAGCCAGCGCGTTGAAGAAAGCCGATCCGAAGGTCAGGCGCCTCGAATGAAGCGGCAGGGTTCTCCCCGGGGAGAATCCGAAAAGCCGTGGCGTCAGGCCGGGCGTTTCGCGGGCAGTCCACGGGGCGCGGCCTGGATGCCGGCCATCTGAAACCAGCCAGCGCAGTACGAATCCAAGGGAGCGGAGGAACAATGAAGCATCTGCATGTCGTAACACGTGAGAAATCGGTACGTCCGGCCGCGATTGAGCCGGTTCTTCTGGCGGCGGCCCTGCCGCTGAAGAAGACCAACTCCATACGTACCCTGTAACGCCGTCCGGTCCGTCCGCCTCCGGTGGCAGCCTGTGGTGCGGCCGGAGGCGGCGGCAGGCGGCCCCGTCACTGACGCTCAGTGGTTCGGAATCGGGGGCGGAACGGCGGGCGAACCGGCGTTCGCATGGATGGGCGCGGGTGCGGGCTGCACTTCCACGGTATCGTTGGAGATCGCGCGCATGACGTACGCGTAGCTGCCGCGGGAAAGGCCCGGTCCCTGCGTAATGGCATGAAAGACCACGGGCTCCTCATCCTTGTCGGCGGAGAAGCGGATGGCCACCGCGCCATGACCAATCCCCGCGCCGGGGATGGTCAGCGTGATGGGCGCGGTGCGTCCTACGGCGTCGAGGGCGGTCCACTGGCGTTTCTGTGATTCCCGGAGCTCGCGCCGGTGCGCCAGCCACAGCTCGAAACAGAAGGTGACTCCCCCCACGAGCAGGGCCAGCGATTTGACGTGGGTGAAGGGAATGAGAAACGTGAGCGCAAGACCGGCCAGCCCGAACACGGTCAGCGTCATCACCACCGTCCGGAACGAAATGGCCTCGAAAAAGCTGTGCACATCGCGATGCTGCCGGTGGTATACCGCGTCGATCATGTCGCCGATATTGAACGCGAAGAAGCGCTTTTTTCGTTTGGTGGTCAGTTCCTCGCCGATGATCAACAGCGCCATCATCCCGCCGACAAGACCCAGTAGAACGTAAGCCGGTACCCAGTCACGCATTGCTTTTACTGCCTTCCAAGACACGATATGCGGTCATTGGACCGCTTGAGTTTGGATGGCTGGGGGCCTGCCCGCCGCGCGCGGCCGGCGCGAAGGGGAGCCGTGTTCACGGTTCCCGTGGCCCGAAGGTGCTATCAGGCGGAGGCCTCAGCCATTGTGGATGCGCATCCGGTTTGGCCCGTACGGGCAAACCTCTCCACTCAACGTATAATCCCCGCGAAAGCAGGAAGTTCCATCATTCTTTTCATGGCTCCGGGGCAGCAGTGTGAAAGACAGGAAAAGCAGGCCCGGCGGCGCTCCGCGATGCTCGGGTGAGGGGCGAAGCGTCATGCCACCGACGCGCGCGGGTACGCCGCGTCCCGGGCTTCCTGCCGCAGCTTCTCCGCGGCGTCCGCCGCACATTCGGGGCAATAGCCGTAGCTGATGCAGTCATGGGGAGCAATCCGTCCCTGGGGGCTATACCAGCGGTTCCCGAGGCGGATCCTCTTGCACACGCAGCACTGGACTTTCATCACCATGGTCGTCGTATCCTTGTCAGTCGCGGCCGTTCCTGGCGGGCCGTTCGCGCCTGTTGAAAAGCATTTCGCGTGCCATGCGGGGCGGAGCCGGGCGCCATTCCAGGTTAACTGTTTACAAACAGGCGGGTTGGAGGGCGCGCATACGCCGCATAAACCGCGACACGGTAGCAGTTTTCGAAGTTCAACGCCGGGAAAAAGATGCCGGGCGGTGTCAGAATTCTGACGCTGGACCGCGTTTCGGTTCTTGAATGCGGCATTTTCGGCGGTGTATGAGCCGCCTGATACGGCACTTGCGACTTGAAACCCGGCCTGCATTCGGAGTATACAATGTCAAGTGAAAAGCATCCCCTGGGGGCGTTGATCGATACATGATCGTACTTACCGGCGTCACAAAATACTACGGACAGATTGCGGCCGTCGAAGGCGTGTCGTTTTCCGTGGAAGCGGGGGAAGTGATCGGCTTTCTGGGTCCGAATGGCGCCGGCAAGACCACGACCCTGCGCATCCTGACGGGGTTTACGACGGCATCGCGGGGAACGGCGAAGATCGCCGGGTTTGATGTCAACGACCATCCCATCGAGGTGAAGCGGCGCGTGGGTTATCTTCCTGAAAGCGTGCCGCTGTACCGGGAGATGATCGTCCGCAAGTTCCTGGGCTATGTCGCCGAGATCAAGGGGCTGCAAGGCAAGAAACGCGTGCATGAAGTGGGCCGCGTGATGGAGCGGTGCGGCCTGTCGCATATGGCCGGGCGCACTATTGGCAACCTGTCGAAAGGCTATCGCCAGCGGGTGGGCCTGGCCCAGGCGCTGATCGGGAATCCGCCGGTGCTCATCCTCGACGAGCCGACGGTCGGGCTGGATCCGCGGCAGATCGTCGAGATCCGGGACATGATCAAGAACCTGGCCCAGGAGCACACGGTGCTGCTGAGCACGCACATCCTGCCCGAAGTCGCGATGGTCTGTGAGCGCGTGGTGATCATCAACCGGGGCCATATCGTCGCCGAGGACAGCATGGCGAATCTGGCGGGCGTGAGCGGCGACAAGCGCGTGTTCGACGCGGACATCCTGGGCGATGAGACGGCGATCCGGATCACCCTGGCCGACGTGCACGGGGTGCGCGACGTGGCGGTCGAGGCCAAAGGCCGTTACCGCATCACGACCGACCCCGACGAACGGATGGGGGTGCTCCTGACCACGGCGCTGGTGCGGGCGAATCACGGGGTCGAGAACCTCCGCGAACGGACGCGCACGCTCGAGGACGTCTTCATCGAGGCCATCGGGGCCGACGAGGGCGACGCGGCATGAGAAACACGTGGGCCGTCTGTAAACGCGAGTTTGTAAGCTATTTCATCACGCCGGTGGGGTATGTGGTCGCGGGCGTGTTCGCGCTGATCTCGGGGATCGGGTTCGCGGCGTCGTTCATCGGCTATGCGCGTGCGACGCAGTCGCCGTCGGCCTACGGGTACACGGGGGTGCCGGACTTCGAGGAAACGCTGCTGAGCCCGTTTCTGGTGTTCTGCGGCCTGCTGATCATGTTTATCGGCCCGCTGGTGACCATGCGCCTGCTGGCGGAGGAAAAGAACCGGGGGACCGCCGAACTGCTCCTGACCCACCCGCTCCGGAACCGCGAGATCGTGTTTGGCAAATACGGCGCGGCGCTCGGCATGCTGCTGGTGATGATGGCCGTGGTGTCGATTCAGATGGCCGTGGTGTGGTATTTCGTGCCCCACGTCGAGCCGGCGGTGCTGGGATTCGGGGTGATCACGGTCTTCCTGATGGGCGCGGCGTTCCTCAGCATGGGCCTGTTCGTCTCGTCAATCACCCGCAACCAGGTGACGGCCGGTACCGCGACGTTTGGCCTCTGGTTTGTGTCGTATGTGCTGGGGTCGCTCAGCCGGGATCTTCCGGACGCGATCGCCCTGCCGGAGAACTGGTCCCCGTGGGCGGTGCGGGCGGCCAGTTTCGGCTACAGCATCTTCCGCTCGCTGGCCACGGAGCTGCCGCTGGATGTTCATGCGCAGGAGATGGCGCAGGGCGTGCTGCAGCCCGAAGACATCCTGTACTACGTGTTGTTTTCGGCGTTCTGGCTCTTTCTGACGCTGCGGGTCCTCGAAACCCGGTTATGGAGGGCCTGAGCCGGTGAAGAACGTACGCCTCGTCTTCGGGATTCTCGCGCTGGCCGGTCTGGCGCTGGGCTTGAACGTCCTGGTGTTCAAACGCGACCCCTTTGCCTTTTCGGTCATGCTGCCCCTGTGTTTCGGGCTTTTGTGCGCGTGTGCCTGGATTGCCATCGGCGTGAGCCGCATGGTCGAGTCTATCGAACGCGGCAAGACCGTGAGCACCGTGAGCGCCGTTGTGGCCTCGCTGGCGTTTCTCGGCATCTGCCTGGTGCTGTATGCCTTTGTTCGGCACGCCGGGTACTCGTGGGACCTCACCCGCGAAGGCCGGACCCCGCTGTCCGAGCAGACGGTGCAGTTGTTGCGCGGTCTGGACAAGGAAGTGGCGGTGTTCGGCGTATTCCTCAAGGCGGGCGACCGCGACGTGCAGATCCGCAGCGAGAAGGCCCGCCGGTTTCTCGAACGCTGCCAGCAGCATACGGCCAACCTGACCGTCGAGTTTTTCGATCCCGAACGGAACGTGCTCAAGGCGGAGAGCCTGGAGCTGGGGAACCTTTCGCCGCAGGGCGCGGTGGTGCTCAAGTGCGGCACGCGGCGCAAGGTCATCAATTTCTCCGACGTGAACGACCGGCTCGAAGAGGGCGCATTCACGCAGGCGCTGATCTACGTGGCCCGGGATTCGGTGCCGAAACTGTATGTTCTGACCGGCCACGACGAACCGCCGCTCCCGGCCATGTCGGAGCTGACGGCCCGGCTCGGGGAAGAGGCGTACGTGCTCGAAGAATTCGCGATCAACGTGCTCGACCCGCAGATCCCGTCCGACTGCAACGTGCTGGTCATCAACGGGCCCAAAGGCGACCTGCAACTCCCGGAAGTCAAGGCCATTCAGGAATACCTGCAACGCGGCGGCCGCATGCTGGTGCTCCTCGAACCGTGGCGGGTGATCTCGACCGGCGTCGAACATTTTCTCCCCATGCTCCGGCAAAACTACGGCATTGACGTGGGAACCGACATCATTCTGTCGCGGGCGAAGTCGACGCAGGAGATGGTGCTGGTGGTCTTCACGCCGAACCTGGGCCTGATCGGGGTGGACGCGCCGGACATTCCCCGGCGGGGCTCGTACAACGAGGAGCACCTCATCACCCGGGGCTTCGACCAGAACATGGTGTTTTCGCTGTCGCGCAGCGTGAGCCTCGCGCCGGAGAAGCCCGAGGGCGTCGCGGGCGACATCCTGCTGTATTCGCTGCCGGGAACCTGGGCCGAGACCGACCTCAACAGACTGTTTGATGAGCGCAAGGCCAACCCCGACGAAGACGATCCCAAGGGCCCCGTAGGGGTCGCCGTGGCCGTCACCGCAAGCACCGGCGTGCAGGTGGCCGACAGCGACCGCACGCGCGACGCCCGTATCGTGGTGGTCGGCGACCAGGACTTTGTCTCCAACGACAAGATCCGCGTCGTGGGCCATTGGAACTTCCTGCTCAACAGCCTGGCCTGGCTGACGGAGACCGAAGAACTGGTGGGCGTGCGGCCGGCGCGCCAGGATGATCCGCCGCTGCAGCTCACGGCCAACCAGGACCGCGCGATCGCCTGGGTCACGATCCTGGGGGCGTTTCAGGCGATTGTCGTCATCGGCATCGTCATTTTCGCGTTGCGGAGGAAATACCAGTGAATCCGCGCACCGCCATAGCCCTGCTCGCCGCATTCGCCGTGTTGTGCGGGGCCTACTGGCTGATGCTGCGCCACGAGGAGAGTTCCCGGCAGACCGAATTCCAGGCGGGCCGGCTCTTCGATTTCCAGCCGAACATGCTTCGGCGCGTCTCCATCCAGGTGGAAGACCGCAGCCCGACGGTCGGCGTGACGGAGGGCGACGGCCAGTGGCAGATCGTCGAGCCGTATACGCTGCGGGCCCAGAACGAAGTGTGGGCCAAAGTGGCCACGAATCTGGCCGACCTCCAGCGCGAACGCATCATTGAAGACGCTCCGGAAGACCTTTCCCCGTACGAGCTGGATGATCCGCGGCTGCAGATCGAGCTCACGACCGCGGACGGCGCGTCGCACCGCGTCGTGTTCGGCAAGATCGGGCCGATGCAGGTCAACCGGTACGCCCGGATTGACGGGGGGCCGGTGGTGCTGACGCCCCACGCGCAGTATGAGCAGCTCAACCGCCAGCTGCTCGACCTGCGGCAGCGGTACGTCTTCGAGACGGGCTCCGAAGGCATCACGCGCATCGAATTCGCGCGTATCCGCCAGCCCGAGGAAGGCGCGCCGAAACCCGACGGCCCGTATCCGGTCGAGGAAATGGGCGTGGTGGTGGTCGAGCAGGCCGGCGAAGGCCAATGGCGGATGCTCGAACCGTTCGAGGCTGACGCCAATACGGAACTGGTGATGGGCCTGGCCCGGGAACTCCAGTTCGCGATCGGGCACGAATACGTGGACAATCCCAACAGCCTTGACGACTATTACCTGAATCCGCCCGGCGCCCGCGTGACCGTCTATTCCGGCAAAGAAGGCACACCCCAGACCCTGCTCATCGGCGGCGGAACGCGCACCAACGACAAGGCCATGCTGTTCGCGAAGCGCTCCGACGCTCCGACCGTCTTCCAGATCGACGGCGCCCTGTACGGCTATTTCCCGAAGACGCCCGACGCCTACCGCGAAAACCGGCTCCTGACCCGCAGCGCGCTCGACCTGGAACGCATCGACTATCAGGCGGGCGAGGTGAACGTGGCGTTGGTGAAGGGCGAGGACAAACGCTGGCGGCTCGCGGAACCCCTGCAGGAACCGGCCGACCAGGAAATGGTGTCCGGCTTCATTTCCACCCTGTTGAAGGTGCGCGGCGAATCGTTTCCGCCCATCTCGCTGGCCGAAGCGGGCCTGGCCGAGCCCGCGCTCACCCTGAAGCTCGCGTTCAAAGGCGACACCGCGCCGGTCCTGATCCGCATCGGGAAACC
>JAAYAQ010000422.1 GCA_012719295.1 Candidatus Hydrogenedentota bacterium
CCCTGCCCGCGTTAAAAACGGCCGGTTTCAACGCAGGCCCGCGTTGGCACAGAAGCTGCTTCCTCCTAATTGGCTTCCGCAGACCACCGGCCGCAACAACACGGAAACCGGCCCACATGTCGCGGAGCGCCTCCACCACGCACATTGCGATGCTTTGGTTGCTTGTGCTAGACATATGGACAGGCTTGCAGATGGGGGTATGATCCGTTCATATCATTATGGGGCTGTAATTGCAGATATGACCGATTCATTCACGCTTACGTTTCCGGCCAACGCGCAAGGTGCGCCGGTGGAACGCGAGGGAGATTACACATGGACTTTGAAGCGGCGTTTCGCGAGCTGACGAAGAAACAGGGGTCATTTCCATGGCAGCGGAGACTGTACGAACGCCTCAGGGAAGGAGACATCCCGCAGGTTTGCGACATACCCACGGGCTTGGGAAAGACAAGCGTCATCGTGCTGTGGCTGCTGGCGCTCGGAGCGAATCCCAGGCTGCCAAGACGCCTGGTCTATGTCGTGAACCGCCGCACCATTGTCGACCAGGCCACCGACCTTGCCTGCCAAATCCGTGATGCAATTACACTGGCCTTGGGGGACCCGGGGACCCCCCTCTACTCGCTGGCCAAGAACCTGGGCTCCATGGACCCCTTCTCGCCACCGGAAACCACCCCATTGGCCATCAGTACGCTGCGGGGCGAAATGGCGGACAACCAGGAATGGAAAACAAACCCCGCAAAACCCGCGATCATCATTGGAACAGTCGACATGATCGGGTCCAAGCTGCTCTTTTCCGGGTACGGAGACAGCCGCCGGACCCGCCCCCTCCACGCCGGGCTTCTCGGATGCGATTGTCTATTCGTTCATGACGAGGCCCACCTGACGCCGGCTTTTGGCAAGCTGCTGCGCAACGTGCAGGCATTCCGCAGTGAAGACCATGCCTGCATCCCGAAATTCCATGTGCTGGAACTGTCGGCAACGCATACGAAGGCATCGGATGCGAACTCGTCTGTCCTTGAGCTTTCCGGCCAGGACGAGGCCAACTCCACCATCCAGAAACGCCTCCAGGCCCGCAAGACTCTTCACCTGCACGAGGCGGCCAATGACAAAGGTCCTCTCCAGGAGCGGATCATCGCCCTGGCTGCGGGTTTTGAGTCCAGCGCATGCCGCGTTGTGGTGTTCTTGCGAAGTCCGGAAACGGCCCAAAAGGTGGCGGACGGCATCCGCAATGGACTGGCCTCCAGAGCACAGGCCTCCTGGGAATCAGAGCACCCGGGCACCAGGCTTTCAACCGCGAAGAAGAACGAGATCAAGGACAACGAGTCTGCCCGCGTCACGCTCCTCACCGGCCAGATTCGCGGCCATGAACGCGACAAGCTCCTTGAACGCCCGGGCATGCTGCCCTTTCTGGGGAAGCAGACGCCAGACGAGACCGTCTATCTTGTGGCCACCTCCGCCGGCGAAGTCGGCATGGACCTGCACGCGGACCACATGGTAAGCGACCTCTCTACGTTGGATTCGATGATCCAGCGCCTGGGAAGGGTCAACCGTTTTGGGGAAGGAGAGGCCAGAGTAGACGTCGTGCACCCCGGGAAGCCCCAGAAAAGCGAGGAGGATTCGGAGGCCATACTCGGCAAGACGCTGGAGCTTCTGACCGAGTGGGGCGGCCAGACAGATACCGGTGCGGATGTCAGTCTTGCGGCACTGCGAGAAAGACTGCGGACCCCCGAGACGCGGGAGGCCTTCACTGCGCTGCCCGAGATGGTAGACGTCACGCCCATCCTGCTGGATCTGTGGGCACAGACGTCGCTCGATCATCTCACGGCCCGGCCCGAGCCCGAGGCCTGGCTGCACGGCATGCAGAAAAACTATCCGCATACGTTCATCGCATGGCGCAAGGAGATTGAATATCTCTACAACACAACCGAGGAGGACATTGCAGGCTGGTTCAACGCACATCCGATACTGGCCTCGGAACGTCTCCAATTGCCCACGTATACAATTGCAGAACCGGGCAAGGAGCGCAAGAAGAGCCCCCTCTTCAGCGAGTTTCCGGATGACCGGCGCGAGAGCCCTGTCATCATCATCTCTGACCGAAGAGAGATCCGCCGGACTACCCTGGGACACCTCACAGACACCCCCTGGGCCTACCGGCTCAATTACGCCACCATCATCTTCCCCGCGGCTCTTGGCGGGCTTACGGAAGCGGGGTTCTTCGACCCACACATGGCAGCGGCCGCCAAAGACGTGCCGAACTCCGAAATGCGCCGCTGCCTGCTTGCGCGCAACGGACCCACGTGGTCGTGTTCCCTGTTGGGGGATTCGCTCGAAACCACCGCCTCCAGCGGGTCATGGGAACGGCTTTCGGCCTCCATCAAGCAGATCGAGAAGGAAACAGGGGGCAGAACCCTCCATAGGCTGCTGGTGAAAGAGGCCGATGAATCCGCGGACGAGGACGAGAGGGATGATCAATGGCTTCTCCTGTTGGAGCCACAGAAGCGTCGTGCTCCCGCGGCCTCGAAATCATTGCCCACTGTTGACGGACACAATAGCGAGGTGCAGGACATCGCGAAGAAGCTCGGGGAGACGTTTGATCTTCCCGCACCGATCGCCGAAGCCTTGGTTCTCGCGGCCGCACACCATGACGATGGCAAGAAGGCGCAACGCTGGCAGATCGCGGCCGGGCACACGCCTGGTACCGAGGCGCCGTTGGCCAAAGGCGTTGTCGACTGGCGCAAGCTCGATGGGTACCGTCATGAAGCGGGCTCCCTCTATACCGTCTCCAATGACGACCCGATCCTGGCCCACCCCGAAAAAGACCTGATCCTGCACCTCATCGCCGCGCATCACGGTTGGGCGCGCCCAGGCTTCAGAGCCGAGGCCTTCCCGCTCGAGATGTCTCCAGACCACGCGCAGCGCACCGTCCGCGAAACCATGCTGCGTTTCGACCGGCTCCAGCGCCGGTTCGGATGGTGGGGACTCGCCTGGCTCGAATCCCTCCTCCGGCGCGCCGATGCCATGGCCTCCGTAACCGCCCAGGCCCACAGCCTCGAGGAGGATGAATCATGAGCCCAACCCTCTCCGTCAACGTTAATCTGTGCAACCCCGGTCAGGTCTTCGCCTGTTGCGGCCTCTTCGAACTGGCCCACCGATTGAC
>JAAYAQ010000423.1 GCA_012719295.1 Candidatus Hydrogenedentota bacterium
GCCTTCCCGCAGATGCCCTTGAATCCGCTCTGTTTGTTGAGGGTCGCATCGACCTCGTCGGCGCTCATTCCCAGCTCCCGAATGAGGAAGAGGGGAATGGCCGGGTCCAGGTCGCCGGACCGGGTGCCCATCATGACGCCTTCGAGCGGGGTCAATCCCATGCTGGTATCGACCGACTTCCCGCCTTTGACGGCCGTGATGCTGCACCCATTGCCCAGGTGACAGGTGATGACCCGGGTCTTTTCCGCGGGTTTGTCGAGCAGTTCGATGGCCTTTTGCGAGACGTACCGGTGCGAGGTGCCGTGGAATCCATACCGGCGCACGCCGTGCTCTTTGTAGAAGTCCATCGGAATGCCATAGAGATAGGCGTTCCGGGGAATGGTGTGGTGGAACGCCGTATCGAACACCGCCACCTGCGGGGTGTTCTTGAAGATCTTCTCGCAGGCTTCAATGCCGAGAATGGCGGGCGGATTGTGCAGGGGCGCCAGTTTCGCGCATTTCCGGATCCCCGCCAGGACGGCGTCGTCGATGATCGTCGACCCCGTGAACTCTTCGCCGCCATGCACAACGCGGTGGCCGATCCCCTCGATTTCCGAGAGGTCGCTGATAATGCCGCATTTGTCGCTCATGAGCAGTTTGCAGAGGGCATTGATCGCGTCTGAATGGTTCTTGATCTCCAGTCCATTGGGTCCCCGCAGCATGTCCTGACTGGCACAGGCTTCCCATTTGGTCAGGCAGCATCCGCAGTTCATGATAGGCCCCGACAGCCCGATGCGCTCCACCATGCCCTTGGCAATCGTCTCGGGCGATTTGCCGTATTCGTAGACCTTGTATTTGACCGACGAGGACCCGCTGTTAATCACCAGAACCTTCATAAAACCTTTCTCCAGAGCTCGAGCCGCAATACGCCAAAAACAGACGAGCGGGACTCGCCGCTTATTGTAACACCTGGCTCTGGACCACCGTGATGGCGGCCACGCCAACTATATCCTCGGGCGTGCAGCCCCGCGACAGGTCATTGATCGGCAGCCGGGTGCCCTGGATGATGGGACCATAGGCCTCGGCGCCGCCGAGATACTGCACCAGCTTGTACGCGATGTTGCCCGCGTCCAGATTCGGGAAGACCAGCACTTTCGCGTGCCCCGCCACTTCGCTGTTGGGCGCCTTGCTGCGGCCGACGCGTTCCGAAAGCGCCGCGTCTCCCTGGAGTTCCCCGTCAATCCGGACCTTCGAGTCCGGGCCAAACACCTCCAGCGCCCGTTTCTGCGCCAGCTCGGTGGCCTTGACCACCTTTTGCGTGAGCGGGCTCTTTGCCGACCCCTTGGTGGAGTAGGAAAGCATCGCCACCGTCGGCTCGATCTCGAACGTGAGCGCGGACTGGGCCGTTGCAACGGCGATCTCGGCCAGTTGTTCCTCCGTAGGATCCTCGACCAGGCCGCTGTCCGCGAACAGATACGTCACATCCTCGAATGCCATGAAGAAAAACGCCGAGGCCAGTCGCGCCCCCGGCGCGGTCTTGAGAATCTGCAATGCCGGACGGAGCGTGTCGCTGGTGGAATGCGATGCGCCCGCCACGAGGCCCTGGGCCTTTCCCTTCTGCAGCAGCATCATCCCGTGCGGGATGTATTGTTCCATCGCAGCGCGGGCCTGCTCTTCCGTGACCCCCTTGTGCTTTCGCATGTCGTAGTATTCCTGGGCGAATTCATCGGCCCAGGGCGCCGTCAGCGGGTCCACGATCTCGAACGCTTCGGTGATCCCCAGCCCCTTCAGCTTCTTCGACACGGTGTCCGCGGCGCCAATCAGGATCACCGGCGCAATCTTCCGCGCCTGAATTTCTTTCGCCGCCTTCAATACGCGCTCGTCTTCCGTCTCCGGCAATACGATGGTTCGCGGATTGGCTTGCGCCCTCTCGATGACCCGGTCAATGAACCCCATGTCTCACGCACCCTTTCTTGACAGCTCCCTGAACACAACACACCCACCAAAGACGGTTCCCAGAATAGAGGGCGCTATCGCGTACGCGCCGCCGCGTGTGGAACTCGGGCAGCCACCTCCATCGAGACTTGAACCCTGCGCATTCCCGGCAAATCACAGTCCGGACTCACCATACTTGAAACAGGGACAACGAACCGTAGTCTAGAACAATGCCAAAAGCAGTGTCAA
>JAAYAQ010000424.1 GCA_012719295.1 Candidatus Hydrogenedentota bacterium
CTGCGCCTTCATCAGGCGGCGCGTCTCGGGAGTCGCTCAATGTCAGCCATCGTGGATTTTGAATGTCCCCCGCTGAATGAGGTCATCTGCGGTCTGCACTTCCGGAGAATGGACCGCTTTACGGCACCATATGTCGGACTTCTCTGGCAGAAGTTTCAGACCCATTACCCGAAGTGCGAGGTTCATCCCCCATTGACGCTCGTGTCGGAGCAGGACACGGAACTTCAGCTGGAAATGAGTTCGTTTCCCCGGGTTTGGTTCGTGAGTGAAGACAGCACGCGCCTGGTACAAGTGCAGCAAGACCTCCTGATTCACAATTGGAGACAGGTTGAGTCTTCAACATCCTACCCCAGGTATAAGATCGTCAAAGATGGATTTGACGATGCCCTGTCGAAGTTCGAGGCGTTCGTGGCTGATCACGGTCTGGGCGCCGTGGAGGCGAGGCAGTACGAGCTGAGCTACGTCAATTTTGTTCCCCAGGGAGACGGCTACGAAAGCTTGGGCGAGTTGGGCAGGCTGCTTCCCGATTTTGCATGGCGCCGTAACACGTCCCGGTTTCTCCCGGATCCTTCAAATGTTAACTATCAAACTGTTTTCGATCTTCCCAATAATAATGGTAAACTCAGGGTAAGCATACAGGACGCATTGAGAAGGTCCGATGAAAAGAAACTGACTCGAATTCTGATCGTGGTCCGAGGGATGCATCAGTCGCAAGACGTCTCAACGCCGGATGATTGGTTTGAACTGGCCCATGAGTGGATCGTGAGGGCATTTCTGGACTTGACAAGCGAGGAGGTTCAGGTAAAGCTCTGGAGGAAGAAGTAGCATGAGCTGCCCATCGGCCATTCTCTTGCAGATGGATACCACTTTGGACGATCTTTCTACCGTTGGTTCCCAGCGTGACGAATCTCCCGGTACGTTCCGGTTATTTCATGCGAAACTCCGTGAGTACGCGTCGCGGTCGGGATTTTCTACGGACGACTCGTCGAGTGGTGATTCCCTTTCGGCCGTCTTTGCCGAATCACTCATTCGGCTTTCGAAATTCAGAGAACTGCGGCCCAACTGGAATAGTTATGGCGCCGTGCCTGTCACTGAGGACGCAATAACGGCAGCCAAGGATCTTTTTGCTTCTCTTCAGAGCATGTTTCAGGGTCTAACTGGCTGTTGCTGGGACGACCAGCGGTGCTGCGCGTTGGCCCCGGTTGCAACGGTTCCCCTTGACGATGGCGGGGTTGGGATTGAATGGTCTCTGCCTGGTATGGAGATCGAGATATCCATAGGCCCGGATCGAAAGATGGAATATCTTGCCGTAGAGGGTTCAGGGGAGAGCCGCAAGTATACCGAGAGGGATGCGGTGAGCAAGAACGAAGTGCTTCAACTGTTCCTGAGAGCCTTCGCCAACTGAGTGCCCATGAGTGCGGGCATAGAAACGATAACTCCAGGCGATTCCCTGTACCGGCGGTTTCTGCATTGGTACCTTAAGGACGATGGGACGATAAGCTCGTCTGCTTTTATGTCGCGAAAGAAGCCAGATCCCGAGTTGTCCGTGGACTTGGCCCGCTTGACCACGCCCGAAAAGACACGGGCCTCTCATCTTGACATGGGTGTGGCAGAAATTGCGGCAAGCGTACCCTTGGATATGGGTTTGACGGTAAAGCACGCTCCCGAGCATGATAATTACGCCCATTGTTTGATCATGGGTTTAAAGACGAAAACCCAATGCCGGATGCTGGCCGAAAAGGCCAGCATTCGGTTGAAGCCTTGTGTGATGTGAATGGGTTGTTGATCGGGCTGCTCGACGCCCTTGCGCGCTCCGCCAAGTCCGGCAAGGAAGTGCGGCTGTAGAGGTCATGCGACGGATGCTACTCGCGCCCCGGCACTCTGGAAGCTCCGGGGCGCGATGGCGTGTCGCTGTCCGGCGGGTCACGCGGCGGAATCGGCGGTTTCCTTGCCGTCTTTGAACCGCACCGAGACGATCTGGGAGACGCCGCGTTCCTGCATCGTGACGCCGTAGAGGGCGTTTCCGCGCGCCATGGTCTGTTTGTTGTGCGTGATGACCACAAACTGGCTCTGGTCGGTGAAGTCGTCCAGCATGGACAGAAACCGGCCGATGTTGGCGTCGTCGAGCGGGGCGTCAACCTCGTCGAGGATGCAGAAGGGGCTGGGTTTGGCCCTGAAAATGGCGAACAGCAGGGCGAGCGCGGTCATGGCCTGTTCCCCGCCGGAGAGGAGCGAGATGCTCTGGGGTTTTTTGCCCGGGGGCCGCGCTTCGATCTCGATCCCGCTTTCGAGCGGATCGTCTTCGTCGAGGAGGTAGATGCGGGCCTGGCCGCCGTTGAACATGGTTCGGAAATAGTTGCGGAAATGGTCCGCGACGAGGGTGAAGGTCTCCATGAACATGGCGAGGATCTTCTTGTCGCTGCGGGCAATGACGCCGAGCAGCGTCTCGCGGGCGCTCTGGAGATCCTTGTACTGGGTGGTGAGGAAGGTCTCGCGTTTTTCGAGGGTCTCGTATTCCTCGATGGCCATCAGGTTGACTTCGCCGAGCCGTTGCAGGCGGGACCGCACATCGGTGACCAATTTGTCGCGTTCCTCGGGGGAGTACTCGTCGGTGCCGACTTCCTCTGCCCGCAGGGAGGCCAGGGCGACGTTGTAGGCCTCGAGGATGCGCTCCTGGAAGTATCCGACCCGGTCTTCGCGCTGGCGCAGGGCCAGCTCGGCCTCGTGGAGGCGGGACTGGGCGTCGCGCGCCTGTTCGCGCACTTCGCGGAGCTGTTTTTCCACGGTTTCGGACTCGTCGAGGAGCGTCTGCCGCTGGTTTTCGGCGTCGATGACCTTGCTGCGGGCCTGTTCCTTGTTTTCCGACAAGGCACGGGAGCGCTCCAGGTGAAGCCGGATGGCCTCTTCGAGGCGTTTGCGCTCTTCCTGTCGGGCGGCGATGGCTTCGCGGCGGCGCTGGGCCTCGTCGAGGGCTTCCTGGCGGCGGGCCTGTTCCCGCTCCACATCGCGGTCGATTTCCTGAATGCGCTGGGCGATGCCGGCCTGGCGCACGCGCAGGTCGGCCAATTCGCTGGCGCACACCGAGAGGGCCTGGCGGGCGCGCGACGCAGCCTCCTGGGCCTCGGCGATTTCGTGCTGCATGACTTCGTCGTCGCTGGCCATGGTGTCGGCGCGGGCGGCGGCTTCCTTGCGTTGGTCTTCGAGCGCGTCGCGGCGGGCGCAGAGCTCGTCGCGCTGCGTGTAGAGGTTGCGGGACCGCTCCACCAGGCTGTCGAGTTCGGTGCTCTGGCGGGCAATGAGCACGCCGAGTCCGCTAAGCTCGCGCCGGAGCGTGTCTTCGGCGGTTTCGTGGGCCTGAATCTGCGCGCTGAGTTCCTGGATCTGCGTGCCGAGCGCCTGGCCCTTGTCGGCGATCTCGGAAAGCCGGCGTTCCAGGCCGACCAGTCGCTTTTCGATCTCGGCGATTTCCGCGCTGCGCCCGAGCAGGCCGCCGCGATCATGGCGCGTGCGGCCGCCCGTTACCGCGCCCGACGACTGCATGACTTCCCCGTCGAGTGTAACGAGTTTCGGGTACGACGACGTTTCCCGCGCGATGCGGATAGCGTCATCGAGGGTTTCGACGACGACAGTGTCCCGCAACAGGTATTCCACGGCCGGCCGGATGTGTCCGTCGAACTGGACGAACGCGATGGCGTCTCCGACCACGCCCGGGCGGCCCGCCAGGGAATCCGATTCGCGCGAGGACGGGCGCAGAATGTCCAGCGGCAGGAACGTGACGCGCCCGGTCTGGCTGCTCTTCAGGTAATCGATCGCCCCTTTGGCCGCGCCCGCGTGTTCCGCCACGACGTTGTTGATGTTGCCGCCCAGGGCGGCTTCGATCGCGCGCTCGTACTCTTTCTCTGTGGACAGGAGATCCCCGACGGGGCCGATGATGTCCTGCATGCCGGGGTGGCCGTCGGACTTGGCCCGCATGACCGCGCGAACGCCCGACGCGAACCCTTCGTAGTTGTCGCGCAGTTCACGGAGCGAGGTCAGACGCGCTTCGAGGCTGCTCTTGGTTTCGCGCAGCCCCTGCCACTCCTGGTCGAGCGCACGCAGCGCCTGGGACGCGTCGGCCTGTGTGTGGAGCGCCTGGGCCCGCGCGGTTTCGGTTTCCGTGAGCCGTCTCTGGGCATCGGATTCATGGGCGCGCTGCTGGTCGAGTTCCTTGAGGAGTTCCTCGCGCCGCCGGTCGATGTGGCCCTGGTTTTCGTAGATGGACTCGAGCTGGGCCTCGATGTTGGCGATGTTGACGCCCAGGGTTTCGAGTTCGGTGGCGGCCCGGGCCCGGGTATTCATTTTTTCAAGAGCCTGGGCGCGTTTTTCTTCCAGGCGCGCGTCGGCGTGCGACACGGTTTCGGTCAGGGCGGCATGTTCTCCGGCCTTGGCGTCGATGGCGGCGGAACACTGGGCCAGTTCGGCCTGGGAGGTTCCGTGGTCCGCCCGCGTGGTTTCGATGTGCGCGGCGATGGCGCCGGCGCGCTCCTCGAACTCGGCGCCTTCCAGCTCGGCGCGTTTCTCCTGCTCTTCGGAGAAGGTCATTTTCTGGCGGGTGAGGGCGATTTCCCGTTCGATCTTCTCCATTTCGGAGTCGATCTCGTGCACGCCTTCGCGCCGCGTGAGGAGGACCCGGTCCTGCTCGAGTTTTGCGAGGCCGAGTTCCTCGAAGCGCGCGTCGAGTTCCGCGATGCGGGTCGACGCGGCCTCGTATTCATTGCTGGCCTGGGCAAAGCGCTGCTTGAAGTCGGCGATCTCGGCCGTCAGGGCCGTGTACTTCAACCAGGCCGCGCGGATTTCCACGTCGCGCAGCATGTCGGTGAGTTCGCGGTAACGGATGGCGGCGTTGACCTGGCGTTTCAGGGTGCGCATGTGGCGCTGCACTTCGGCGATGATGTCATTGAGCCGCAGGAGGTTGTTTTCGGCGGATTCGAGTTTGCGCAACGCCGCGCGTTTGCGGTTCTTGTACTTGATGATCCCCGCCGCTTCCTCGAACAGGAAGCGCCGGTCTTCGGGCTTGGAACTCAGGATGAGGTCCATTTTCCCCTGGCCGACCATCGAGTATGCGCTCGTGCCGATGCCGGTATCCATGAACAGTTCCTGGATGTCCTTCAACCGGCAGGGCGCGTTGTTGATGAGGTATTCGCTTTCTCCGGAGCGGTAGAGCCGGCGCGTCACGGCCACTTCCGCAAAATCCACCGGCAGCTTGGAGTCCGCGTTATCAAACAGCACCGTCACTTCGGCCATGCCGAGCGGGTTGCGGTTCTCGCTCCCGTTGAAAATGACGTCCTGCATGAGGGAGCCGCGCAGTTCCTTGGCACGCTGCTCGCCGAGGCACCATTTCAGGGCATCGAGGATGTTGCTCTTGCCGCACCCGTTGGGCCCGACAATCGCGGTCACCCCCGGTTCGAACCGCACCACCGTCCGATCGGCAAACGACTTGAATCCCGACAACTCTAATTGTTTGAAATACATGGCAAACGGAAGTCCGTGTGGTTTCGGTTACGCATGTTCCGGATCCTCGCGCAAGAGGCGCGTGATCGACCGGGCTCTCCCCGTGTTTTCCTCCGCCTCGATAACGACCGCCCCCAGGGCGGGCCGCTCCTTCGCCACCTTGAATTCCGCCGGCATGCCGGTCAGGAACCGGCGGACCACCAGATCGCGTTCGACGCCGATCACCGAATCCCGCGGGCCGGTCATGCCCACGTCGGTGATGTAGGCGGTCCCTTTCGGCAATACCCGCTCATCGGCGGTCTGGACATGCGTGTGCGTGCCAATGACCGCCGTGCAGGACCCGTCGAGGTGCCACCCCATCGCCACCTTTTCAGAGGTGGCTTCGGCGTGCATATCGACCACGACCAGGGGCGTGGCCTGGCGAAGCTCAGCGACCACCCGCGAACCCACCGCGAACGGGCAGGCCACGGGTTCCATGAACACCCGGCCAAGCAGATTGACCACGCCCACCTTGCGGCCGTCCGGCAGCGTATACAGGGCGGCGCCCAGCCCCGGAACCCCCTCGGGATAGTTCGCGGGCCGGACCACATTGTCGAATGCCGCGATCGCCTTGACGAATTCGCGCTTGCGCCAGGTGTGGTTGCCCAGGGTGATCACATGGACCCCCAGCCCCTGGAGCTCGCGGAGGATGGCTGCGGTAATCCCCAGCCCTCCGGCCGCATTCTCGCCATTCGCCACGACCAAGTCAATCGCGAACTCGTCGCGCACCCGCGGCAGCCAATACTCGACGCTCCGCCGGCCCGGGCGGCCGACAATGTCCCCGATGAACAAGAGGTTCATACTTGCGGTTCGCTCGTATCTGATCCGGCCCTAATTGGCCGTTTCGGTCGCACGGGTCTCGCGGATGACGGTAATCCGGATCTGACCGGGATAGGTCATCTCCTGCTCGACCTTTCGGGCGACGTCCCGGGCCAGCTGGGCGGCCTGGGCGTCGTCGACCCGCTCGGGCACGACGGCCAGCCGCACCTCGCGCCCGGCCTGAAGGGCATACGATTTCTCGACCCCCTCGAATCCGTTGGCCAGGGCTTCAAGCTGCTCGAGGCGTTTGACGTACGACTCGATGGTCTCGCGGCGTGCGCCGGGGCGCGCGGCGGACAGGGCGTCGGCGGCCTGTACGAGCACCGCGATGACGGAGGATTTCTCCTGTTCGTTATGGTGCGCGGCGATCGCGTTGACGATATTGGGCGTCTCGCCGTATCGCCGGGCGAAATCCGCCCCGATCGCGGCGTGCGACCCTTCGATCTCATGGGTGACGGATTTGCCGATGTCGTGAATCAGCGCGGCGCGCTTGGCTTCCGCGACGTTCAGGCCGAGTTCGGCGGCCATCATACCGGCCAGATGGCAGACTTCCTGCGCATGCCGCAAAACGTTCTGGCCGTACGACGTACGGTAGTTGAGGCGTCCCAGGAGCTTGACGATCTCGGGATGGAGGCCGTGGACGCCCGTCTCGAGGCAGGCCGCCTCGCCCAGTTCCTTGATGGTCTGGTTCATTTCTTCCTGAACCTTGGCGACCACCTCTTCGATGCGGGCCGGGTGGATGCGGCCATCCTGGATGAGGCGTTCGAGCGCGATACGCGCCACCTCGCGCCGGATCGGGTCAAACCCCGACAGGATGACGGCCTCGGGCGTATCGTCGATGATGATGTTGATGCCCGTGACGCTTTCCAGGGCGCGGATATTACGGCCCTCGCGCCCGATAATCCGCCCTTTCATCTCGTCGTTCGGCAGATCAACCACCGACACCGTGCTCTCGGCGACGTGGTCCGCCGCGCACCGCTGAATGGCCTGGCTGATGACCCACTGGGCGCGTTTTTCGGAGTTTTCGACGAGTTCGTCTTCGATCCGTTTGAGCCGGAGGGCGGTGTCGCGCCGGACCTCGTTCTCCAGCTGGGTAAACAGCTCGCGTTTGGCCTGTTCGGCGCTCATCCCCGAGACGTTTTCGAGTTTGGTGCGCTGTTCCTGAATGATCCGGTCGATTTCTTCCTGGCGGCCCTCGAGCGCCTGTTCGCGTTTAGCCAGTTCGCGGTCTTTGGCGCTGACTTCGTTGGCCTTGGTCTCGAGCAATTCGACGCGTTTGTCAACACTTTCCTCCTTGGCGAGGATGCGTTTTTCGAGCGCGACGAGTTCGCGGCGTTGTTCGCGGGCCTCGCGTTCGACTTCGGCCCGCAGTTCAATCCGCTGTTCCTTGAGTTCGGTCTGCGCTTCCTTGAGGATCGTAGCGGCTTCACGTTCCGCATCGGAGATGGCCTGGGCTGCCTCGCGGCGCGCCCTGCTCATGTAACGGCGGCCCATGATGCGGCTGCCGATAGCATTGAGGATGATCCCGATGAGGATGCCCACTGCGATCCACGCCATCATGAGTGGATCCATGTGTGAACCTCCGCCCCCTGGGGGACTGTCAAATCCGACGGGAGCGTAAGGCGAAAGAAGGCATGCGGGGTTGGGTCAGCCCAACTCCAGAAGGTTGCAGCATTTAGCCTTGGGAAAATCTACATCTGAGATCAAATTAGCCCACCCATCATATCTAAACACCGTCACGACAGTCCGCCGCGGCCCTCCCTCTGATGAAGCCGCTGTACCTCGTACTGTCTCGCAACGTGGGCAACATGCAACCAATATGCTCTACCGCCCCACTTCCAATCGGACAAGCTTGGGTCAAAACGTTACACAATACTGACTACAGGCGGCTTAAGTATATTTCCACCACCCGGCTAAGTCAAACGAACATTTTGCCGGGCCTGTTCC
>JAAYAQ010000425.1 GCA_012719295.1 Candidatus Hydrogenedentota bacterium
AAAGCCCCGCTGGAAGACCATCGGCAGACATGGCGGGGCTCGGGCAAGATTCTCGTGGTGGATGACGAGGCCACGGTGCTCGTGGTCGCTCAGCGCATTCTCGAACACCTGGGTTTCGAAGTCCTCCTCGCCGAAAACGGCAAACAGGCGATACAGGTGTTCAAAGAGAACGCGGATGAAATCCAGGTGGTGCTGCTCGATCTCACCATGCCGCACATGGGGGGAGAAGAGACCTTTGATGCGCTGCGGCGAATCCGCCCCGACGTGCCCGTGGTCCTCTCGAGCGGCTATCCGGAAGAGCGGGCCAAAGCCGGGTTCCGCGCCGAGGACCTCGCCGGCTATGTTCAGAAACCTTACACGATCAGCACGCTGGCGGGCGTGATTCAGGCCCGGTTCAGCTGATACGAACCGGCTGCTCCAACGGCGGGATATGCGCCGCGTCCTGTAACGATCCCGGCCGAACCCTGTAGTTATCACCAGGAACTTCTCTCACAAAGGCTCACCGCATTGGAGAATCCATGATGCGACGGAATATGATGAAAACTGCGTTTCTGACGGCGGGTACACTGCTTTGTGCCGCGTGTGCGGCGTTCTTCACGCCGGGCTGCGGCGCCGGCGGTCCCGAAGTCGGACCGTTCCGGTATGAGTTTACGGCCACGTCGGGCACCTTGCTTCGCGGACTCTTTCTCCCGAAAGAGGCGCTCGATCTCCGGGTGACCCGCGACTTCTGCGACATGCCCTCCGAGGACGAGGTCCAGAGCCACCTGACCGAAGTCTCGGGATTCGATGTGTCCCGGCTCGTTCGAATCAGCCGCCTGGAACTGGTGGAGATGGTCGTTACGGCGACCTCGGGCAGTTTCGATGTCGTCACGCAGATGTCGGTGTACTATCTGCCCGCGGGCGACCCCGCCGGCGAGGTCCTGCTGGGAACGGCAAGTTCGCCCACCGGCTTCGGGGATACCATCGTCCTGGTGCCGTCGGAGCGGGTCGATTTCCTGGAGCTCATTCAGGAAAACGACGCCTATACCGGCAGCGAATGCCCCAAACTGCGGATTGAGATGGCGTTCGACGGCCTGCCGTCAATCGATATCGCATATCAGGTGGACGTCGTCCTCGACGCTTACGCCCAGCTCAGTTTCTAACGGCTCCCTGCGCGGCCGGGTACCGCCGTCAGCGACTTCGAGCAGGGCGCGTCCGGAAGTCACAATCTCCTGCAATTCAATTGCTTACAGCAGATTTCCGGAACGGCGGTGGCGCGAAATGTCCGCTGATTACCGAAATGTGTCACGGCTGGATTGTTGGGGAAGGGTTCGCATATCGCGACGGCAATGACGAGCTGCCGGGGGCCGGTACGGCCAGCGCCCGGAAATCTTGCTGCGACGCCCTTTGTTTCTGTGATACACTTCTATGCGTTGCAACGCTGGGAACACCCACTAACGATGTCCGTGAGAAGGAGATAGCCATGGCCGCCGCGAAAAGTTCCGTCGAGAAGCTGCTCGAACTCGCCGGGCAGTTCATCACGAAGCAGCAGGGGATCTGGGAACACGAGGACTGGGAAGCGCTCCTGACCAAAGCCGGGGCCCTGGGCATGCCCATGGACGACGAGTGCAAGAGAAATCTCGGCAACATTCTCGAGGCGGGCAAGTACTTTTTTGGAAGCATGCCGCAGGCCCCAGCCAAGAAGAAGGCCGCCGCCGCGAAAAAAGCCCCAAAGAAATAGCGGACCTGTTCGCACTGTAATTGTCAGGCGGAATCCAATTGCGGGTTTCGCCTTTTATGGTATCCTGCGCGGCCTGTTCCATTGACGATAGCGCGCACCCTTTGTATGCTGAGCCCCCGGATGGCCTCCTGTCTCCCCTGAGACGCCGGCACGTCGAGCCACCCGGCACACGCAAGCGCACGTTCGCACAAAGGAATCGCCATGGGGATTGTGCTACTGGTGATCGCGCTGGCCCTTCTGGCCGCGCTCTTGTGCGGAATCTTCGCCTTTGTCCGCACCGGCAGCATCCTGTACCGCCTCAACCGGCTCGAGGCGGAGCTGCACGACCTCGCACGGCGCACCGGCCAACGGTCTACCGCGTCGCGGCAGGAGCCCCCCGTGCCTGCGCCGGCGAATGAACCGTCTCCTGAGGACGCCGCGCACACCGCCGGCCCCGAAACGCCGCCGCCCATCCCCCGCTTCATCCCGGACGCCGGTTCGGCCCGGACACCGCGGCCTGAAGCGGCCCGGCAAACGGCGCCCGCGTTCCACCTGGAACTGCCGGAGAACATCCGCGAACTCACG
>JAAYAQ010000426.1 GCA_012719295.1 Candidatus Hydrogenedentota bacterium
CGTCACGGGCCTGGAATGCCGCCAGCCGTATTACGTCGCACCACAAAACGTCCCGCCGGGATTTACGTACGTTCCCGCCGAAAAGTCCTCCCGTCTGGCCGACCCCGGCCACGAGAGCATTGTCGACAACGGGTTTCTCGATGCCGACCCGGCGCCGAACGCCTTTCGCATTCCGCTCGACACGACGGGCTGGAATCCCGGCCTGTATTTCTTTGAAATTCAGCTTGCCGGGGCGCCCGGTGTGCGCCACGCGGCGCTCAAGATACGCGGTCCCCGCGACACGCTCGACGTCACTGTGTCCGAGCCCTGGGTCCTGTGCCCGGGCACCCATGCGGAACGGATGACCCGCCTGTCCGACGGCACGCTGGTCTACACGGACTACTTCAGCACCGACAACGGAGACACCTGGCAGAAACGCGATTCGGGCACGCTCGGCCCGGGCGCGTGCGAGCTCCGCGACGGACGCGTGCTGGGCATGGAGTATCGCTCGACGCCCATCGACGGCGAAGCGGGCTGGTATCAGACCATGGGCTTTGTCGCAACCGATTCGGGCCGTACGGTGACGGCGCGCGACGTGCGCATCCAGGTGCCCCTCGCAAAGCCCGCGCACGGGCATGCCTACCATCCCGGCCCGCTGTACATGCGGTCGATGGTCGAGATGGACGACGGCCGCCTTGTCGCCCTCATGGCGGGATGGTTTCACGGCGACGACGTGCCGTGTCCCCACAACCCCCGGCGGCCCTATTCGCGCAGCTACTGTTGCGCGTCCGCCGACGGCGGCGCGACCTGGGAATACCTCACGACGATCGGTTTCGGCCAGATTGGCAGCGAAGGCTACAACGAGGGTTCAATGAAACGCCTGCCGAACGGCGAGCTGGCCGCCGCATTGCGCACCGGCAGCATGCGCGACGCCAATTGCCAGGACAATCCGATCATGTTCGCGCGGAGCGCCGACGGCGGCGCGACGTGGTCCGTCCCCCGGCGCACGGGGGTGCACGGCGCGTTCCCGGACCTGCTGGTGCTGGACGACGGCACGCTGGCCATCAGCTATGGGCGTCCCGGCGCGGCCATCGTGTTCAGCACCGACGGCGGCGAAACGTGGACCGATCACACCGCCGTCGACGCCACGCCCTACTCGGGATACACGACGATTATCCAAACCGGAGAACGCGAGCTTCTCATGGCCTTCGGCACCAAGGACTATATTGATCCCGCGACCGGCGGGAAAGACAGCCACGTGCGGCTGAAACGAATTCGCTATGAGCTACATCCGCCCGAGCCCCTGGAAAAGCTCAAAGCCGCCGGAGCGGGCGTGGAAGACCTGGGCGGCGGGTTCTTTGACTGCGCGATGGCGTCCCGCGCGCTCGGCCGGGAGGAGCGCTTCGCGCTGCACCTGCCCGAAGGCTATGACCCGCGCCGCCCGGACCCCTATCCCCTGATCGTGTTTCTCCACGGCAACGGCCGGAATGCCCGGACCCTGCTCGACGACGCTGCAACCCGCGCGGTCCTCGCTGAATCGCCGTGCGTGGTGCTCCTGCCCGAGGGCGGGCAATCGTGGTGGGTCGACAGCCCGGCCGTCCCCGGGAGCCGGTACCAGACCCATCTCAAAGAGTTGATCGACCGCGTGAGCGAAACCCTGAACGTCTCGCGGGACGCTCACCGCCGCGCGCTCGGCGGCTGGAGCATGGGCGGGTTCGGCAGCCTCCGGTTTTTGCTCGCGTATCCCGAGATGTTCTCGACGTGGGGCGGGATTGTGGCGCTGGTCGACTGGCCCAATCCCGAGTATCCGGAAGAAGACAATCACGGCGTGCCCGATATCCTCGGCCCGGCCGAATTGTGGCCCGCGTGGAATCCCATCAACGAGGCGCCGCGCCTTCAGGGCAAGCATGTGTTTTTGTTCACAGGTTCCACCGCCTTTGACCGGAAAATGAACGAGTCGTTTGCCAAAAAACTCGGAGAGGAACAGATTCTCCACGAACGGCACGTGCTCGAAGGCGGGCATAGCTTCGAGGTGGTCGCGGAGGCCCTGCCTGAGCTCCTCGAGCGGTTCCACGCCGCGGTTGGCGCGGCCAGGTGAATGGAGCGGGTCTACGGGGCGTACCAGGAACGCGGACACACGATGCGCAACGTGAGCCCGGTGGAGCCTGTGGACAGAGTGGACAGAGTGGACAGAGTGGACAGAGTGGACGCCCTGCTCTGGATGTTTCGATGGAGGCGGCTTTGAGAAGCCAGGGGTGAAACCCGGGGGTACGGCGCTGCCTCCATGCCGGCCGGCGCGTTGGGGTATGAATGGTCCATGGACTGCACCCGTCGCTGCTCACATTGGAGCCCGCTCCAGGGGCCAAAGAAACGGCCACTCCGTCCACTCTGTCCAGACCGCGCTGAGCCGTCGGTGCCGCGATTTGGCACACCCGCCCTCGATGACCTAGAATAGGAATCCGTAAACACAGACCGGGACAGGCCTTCTCCTGAAACGCATCGTGACGAGGAGCGCACACATGACCACTCGACGCCAACCCACCCGCAGACAATTTCTCGCCGCGGCCGCCGCGGCGGTTGCCGCCCCGTATTTCGTGCCCGCAAAGGCGTTCGGCGCCAATGACCGCATCAACGTCGGCTACATCGGGTGCGGCCGCCGGGCCGCCGGGCTCCAGGGCGTGCCCGGCGACGCGCATGTGCTCGCACTGGCCGACATCAACAGGCGGCGCCTGGAAGACTGGGCCAAGGGCAAACTGGGCAAGCAATACGGCATCTCCGAGAAGAGGCTGTTCCCGGACTACCGCGACATGCTCGCGCTCGATGAACTCGACGCGGTCATTATCTCGTCGCCCGACCACTGGCATGCCCTGCACGCGATCCATGCCATGGAAGCGGGCAAGGACGTGTATATCGAGAAGCCGATGACCCTCACCATCCGGGAAGGCCGCCTGATGGTCGACGCGGCGCGCGCCAACAGCCGCATCTGCCAGGTCGGGAGCCAGCAGCGTTCCACGCAGGAGAATCGCGTGGGGTGCGCCCTGGTTCGCGCGGGCCGTATCGGGAAGGTGCACACGGTCCACACGGCGAACTATCCCAGCCCGTGGGAGTGCACTCTGCCCGAGGAAGACGCGCCCGAATACATCAACTGGGACATGTGGTGCGGCCCCACGCCCTACCGCGGCTACCACGAGAAGCTCTACACCCCCCGCGGCGGCAAACAGGGCCACGAGTGGGGCTGGATCTCGTACCGGCCGTATTCCGGCGGCGAAATGACCGGCTGGGGCGCGCACGGGCTCGACCAGATCCAGTGGGCGCTGGGTATGGACGACTCGGGCCCCGTCGAGATCTGGCCGGTACTGGACGAGGAGCCGCCCTCCGACGGCGTGCACCTGGGCCCCCGCTGGCCGGTCCACATGCGCTACGCCAGCGGCGCCGTCGTGAAACTGGACGATCAGGGCGCCGCGGGCGGCGGATGGTTTGAAGGGGACGAGGGGGAGATCAAAATCGATCGCGGCCGGTACGCCATCAAACCGGACGCGCTTGACGACGACCTGCCCGAACTCGAGCCCATTCCGTTTGTGGGCGAGACCAACGAGCACATCGCGAACTGGCTCCATTGCGTCCGCACGCGCCAGACGCCCAACGCGGACGTCGAGATCGGCCACCGGTCGACCACGGTCTGCCATCTCGGCAACATCGCGCGCTGGCTGAAACGCCCCATCACATGGGACCCCGTGACCGAGACCTTCCCGGGCGACGATGAGGCCAACCGCTTCCTGGATCGTGACCGCCGCGCCCCGTGGACCCTGGGCTGAGGCAGAACGGGAGTGCCGGGTGGAGCGGGTGGTTTATAGGCCCCATTTAAAGAGCCGTTTCGCCGCGCCTCGGACTAAACACGAAGGAGAGTAATCCTCGATGACCGCTTCGGAAACCCTGTTCACCCGCGAGACCGTTGATGCCATGCGCGCGGCGGTGCGCGAAACCGTGGAACGCACGCCCGTCACGGACATTCACACCCACCTGTATGCCCCCGCATTCGGCGGACTGCTGCTCTGGGGCGTGGATGAACTGCTCACGTACCACTACCTGATCGCGGAGGTGGTGCGGGCGTCGCGCATCGACCCCGCACGGTTTTACGCCAAATCGAAGCGGGAACAGGCCGATTTCATCTGGCAGACCCTGTTCATCGAACGTTCCCCCTACAGCGAAGCCTGCCGGGGCGTGCTCACCGTGCTCGACCGGCTGGGGCTCGATGTCGCCTCCCGCGACCTGGCCGCCTTTCGCGACTACTTCGCGCAACAGACCGTCGAAGGCTATATCGACACGGTTTTCGAGCGCGCCAACCTCGAATCGGTCGTCATGACCAACGACCCTTTCGATGACGCCGAGCGGCCCGTGTGGGAGGCCGGCACGGCTGTGGACAAGCGCTTCCACGCCGCCCTGCGCATCGACCCGGTCCTCAACAACTGGGCCACTGCCTGCGCGCGCCTCAAAGGATGGGGCTACGACGTCGACGAAACGCTCAGCGGCACGGCCCTGGCGGAGACGCGGCGTTTCCTCGCCGATTGGCTCAAGAAGACCCGCGCCCTGTATATGGCGGTTTCGCTGCCGCAGGATTTCGTATATCCCGAAGATTCGGCCCGGGCCCGGCTCATCGCCGAATGCATCGTTCCCGTGGCGAAAGAGCACAACGTGCCGTTCGCGATGATGATCGGCGTCAAACGCGCCGTGAATCCCGCCCTGAAACTCGCCGGCGATGGCGTGGGCAAGAGCGACGTCGGCGCGGTCGAGCGCTTGTGCGCTGCGTATCCGGATGCCCGGTTCATGGTGACGATGCTCGCGCGCGAGGATCAGCACGAACTGTCCATCGCGGCGCGTAAGTTCCCGAATCTCTTCCTGTTCGGATGCTGGTGGTTTCTCAATGTGCCGAGCCTCATCGAGGAGATGACCCGCATGCGCTTCGAACTGCTGGGCACGAGCGTCCTGCCGCAACACTCGGACGCCCGCGTGCTCGACCAGGTCATCTACAAGTGGGGCCATTCGCGCGCCATCATTGCCCGAATCCTTGCCGACAAGTACGCCGACCTCCTCGGCACGGGCTGGACCCTGAAACAAAGCGAGATGGACCGCGACGTCGCGGGACTCCTGGGCGGCAATTTCTGGAAGTACCTGAAACAGGCTTAGAGCGGGGTGGATCTCCGAAAGGGGGCGCATGTTTACCTACCCGGTCCGCATTTCCTTGCGCGACGGCGACGCCGCCGGCGTGTTGTTCTTCGGGCGCTACTTCGCGCTGGCCCACGACGCCTACGAGACCTTTCTGGATTCCCACGGCCTCAATATCGGCCACCTGATCCGGACCACCAGCTACCTCATCCCGGTCGTGCACGCCGAAAGCGATTACCGCCGCCCCCTGTTCGTCGGAGAGCGGGCGGTCATCCGCCTGCGGGTCGTCGAGCTGCGCAGCCGCACCTTCACCCTCGACTACGAATTCCTCAATGCCGAAGGCCACCTGGCCTGCAGACTCCGCACCGTCCACTGCGCCGTCAACACCCGGACCCGCCGGGCCGTCGCGCTCCCTCCGGACGTGGTCACGGCCCTGAAATCCGAACTCGAACCCGGCCAACTGGTCTAGAAACCGGCGCGCGCGCGATCGTCGGTCCTCGGCCCGATTCAGTTTCTCCTGTGGAAAGAACCGGCACAGGCTGCGGGGCTTCGGGGCGTGTGGTCGTGATGACATGATGCCGATGTGTGGGGCATAATCATGCGGTGGTTGAATGACAACCGTGTAGAGGCGGGCGTGTTGCGCAGGTTCAGGCAGAGGCTGATGATATGACCCGGAAGGCCGAAGCGAGCGCCATCGACGCGATGGTGCGCCGAATCGTGGACCAGTTTCAGCCCGAACAGGTCATCCTGTTCGGCTCCCATGCGCGGGAAGACGCGGGACCGGACAGCGATGTTGATCTGCTCGTGGTCATGCCGGTTGAAGGTTCAAAGCGCGCCAAACAGATCGAAATCCGTGTCGCCCTGCACAGCATTCCCGTCCCGAAGGACATCATTGTCAGCACGCCCGAAGAGTTCGCATGGCGCCGGCACATCATCGGCACGATCGAGGAGCCCGCGGCGCGCGAGGGAAAGGTCCTCTATGCCAGACCGTAACCTATTGGCGGCGGTGGTGCATGAATGGACCCTCAAGGCCGAAAACGACCTCAAAACTGCCAGCCATACCCTTAAACTGGGGAAAGAGTGTCCCACCGATACGGTGTGTTTCCATGCACAGCAGTGTGTGGAGAAATATCTGAAAGCCCTGCTGGTCTGGCGGTGCATCCGCTTTCCGAAGACCCACAGCATTGGTGAATTGGTCCGTTTGGTGCCGCAGGCTGGGCGGCCCGGGATCAGCCCGGAGGAACAGGAACGATTGACCGATTATGCCGCGGCCACCCGCTATCCGGGCCTTTACGATGCCCTTTCCCTCGCAGAAGCGCGCGACGCGGTAAAGCTGGCTCGACGGATCCGCCGGGACGTCCGCGCGCTGTTGCCCCCTAAAGCCTCAAAACGCTGATTCGAAGATCGTGTCTGCCCTGACAACCATCGCGCAGTCCGGCAAGTCTGGATCGTGGTTGCGATTCTTCGGGCGGCGCCTGTTGGACGTGTGGGTCGTCGCACCGGGAAGAGCGCCGGGGAGGTGACCCATGCCCGATGAGGCGCCGGAAGTACAACATTGAGGTCCGCGGTGCGAGACGGAGGGATATGTGACCACCCGGGTTGTGCCCGCGCCACTGGAACAGCCTGGAATTTATTATGCTATGCTTCCAGTTACGGTGAAAGAGCCATTCAACCCGTCGGAGGGGCTGACCATGATGTCGCGCATTTGCCTGACCCTGGCGCTATTCTCACTGCTTTGGGTTCCGGCCCAGGCCGTTGGCCAGGCAGGATTCGGGCAGTACGAAGAAAACCCCTTCGTCTTCGCCCTGGATATTCCCGGCCCCGCAGACAGCGCCGGGGGCCTGGTCGCCGCCGACCTGAACAACGACGGCCTGATGGACTACCTGGTCACGGTGCCCGGCCACATTGCGGCTTACGGGCACAACGGATCGCAACTCTAGATCCTGAATGTCGACGTCCGGGTGGGGGGCTCGTCCGAGCGCGAGGGCCTGCCCGGCCACTGCGGACCCGGCGTGCAGGCCGCTGATATCGACGGCGACGCCAGAACCGACGTGCTGTTTCTGACG